>JBKDOV010000020.1:0-5409 GCA_046342815.1 Cyanobacteriota bacterium | reverse complement strand
CGGTCCTGGTGGCTGAGGAGCATCAACACGCCCATCCCGGGCACCTCCTGGCGGGCCTCCAGGACCATTGACACAACGCCGCCGCTCTCCAGCCAGTCGGAGCAGACCAGCAGATCCGGCCGATGCAGCCCCACGCTGGCGAGAGCCTCGGCTTCGGTGGTCACCGCCGCCCGCAGCTTCATCGGCCTCACCAACACCTGGGCCAGCAGGAGCAGGGGAAAGCGGTCGCCCATGGCGAGCACCACGCTTCTGGTGCCGCCTGCCTGGAGGATCCAATTGAAGGTCTCCCGGTAGTGGCCGCGGAAGGCAACCACCTCCTCTCTCAGATCCATGCGGATCCCCGCGGCAGAGCGCGGGAGCAGACCTTGGCCATCCCTCAGCGCCCCCAGCGGCTGGCCACGGCCGCCAGCCGGCTGCCGCCGCCCAGCTTGCGGCGCACCGCCTTCACATAGGTGCGGGCGGTTTCGTGGCTCAATCCCAAGGCCTCGGCGATCTGCCGGTCTTGCAGACCCTGGCCCATCAACTCAAACACGTCTGTTTCCCGCGGGGTGAGCGGCGCCCCTGCAGGCGCTGCAGCCGCCCGCGCTGATTCCGCCGCTTTGGCGGCCCGCAGGGAGGGGCTGCGGTAGCGTTGACCCCGGGACAGTTCCCGGAAAGCCCTCATCAGGGGGGCTTCCTCACAGCCGAGGTCGCTCTCCAACAGCATCGCATCGAGGACCGGCTCGATCGTCCGGAGCTCCGGGGTCAGTTCACGTTGGCTCACGATCATGAACACCCGCAACCCCGGCAGCTCCTGGAGGGCACTCTGCACGCACGACACAACGCTGCCGCTCTCCAGCCAGTCGGTGATGATCAGCAGCTGGGGCTGGTGCAGCCGCACGCTGGCCTCGGCCTCGGCCTCAGTGGTCACGGCCGCCCGCAACAGCTTGGGTCGCGCCTGCAGCTGGCCCATCAGCAGCAGGCGTTGCCGGCTGCCCACCGCGAGCACCACACCCGTGGGCCAAGTGGTACTCAGCAACCAGCTAAGTGCTTCCCGGTGAAAGGTGCGAAAGCTGAGTGCCCGCTTGGTCAAATCCATTCGGTTTCTCCAATATTGTTTAGCAGACCTTGACCAATTATATACCGATGCCATTGTAATCACCAACACGGGTGCATGATCTGCGGCCGCCACCTCCTTCGCCAGGCTCCGCTGGAGCTGCGAGCGCCGTTGGCCAGGCCCGCCGCCTGGGCTTCCTGCCGCTTGGCCAGGATCACCACCGCCAGTGCGATTCCGGTGGGGTCGCGTTGAGCCAAGGACAGGTAGCGGCAACTGAGCCCAATGGGTGAGCGACTGTCCTTCCTTCGGTCGAATGCTCTTGGGTTGCGGCCCTCAGGCCATCGCCACCGCTGCTCGGAACAGCTTGAGCAGGTTGTGGGTGGTGGCGATCAGCGCCCATTCCCCATTCACCTTCTCCAGCCCTCGTAACCGGAAGCGATCAAGGCCCCTGGCGCCTTTGATCTGACCAAACACCGGCTCCACGATCGTTTTGCGCAGGGCGTAGATCGCCTGGCCTTGAACTGAGCGCAGCTTGCGGTCCATCCTGGCCTGTGGCCGTGCTGCTGCCGGCTGGTGGAGATGTAGGCCTCCAGCTCGCGTTCCTTGCAGGCTTCCAAATTGGCGGTGCTGCAGTAGCCCGCGTCCGCGATCAGCGCGCCAGGCTGCTGGCCGGTGTTGGCCTGGATCCGCTTCAGCATCGGCAGCAGGTGCACCGCATCGCTGGCCTGGTTGCTGACGCCGATCGCCACGATCACCTGGTGATCACCATCGACCGCCGCCTGGCAGTTGTAGCCCTGGAGCCAGCCGTTATGGCCCTTGAGGATGTGGCTGTGGGGATCGGTGAAATTCCGTTGAGCACTGGACTTTGGATTGCCGATGGCATCGCTCGGGAGTGTGCGGGTTGGCATCGCCAGCGGATCGATCTCAGCAGCAAGGGCAACGGCGCTCAGGTCCAGGCCTGCAGCTTCTGCCTCCAGCTCGGCCTTGGCCTTGCGGATCCACTCCAGCCGGCTGGACCGCCGCTGAAGTTCCTCGGGCAGCTCATCACCCCGTCGGCCCTTGCCGTACTGACCGTCCTCCTGGGCATCGATCAGCTCGGCCTTGCGCAGCAGGGCCCGCATCTCGGCCTCAAGCTGCCGCTCGCTTTTGAGCATGCGCTCGTGGCTCATGGCCTTGTGTTTGCTGGCATTGGCCCGGATCTTGGTGCCATCCAGCGCCACCTGGCCCAGGCTCACGAGTCCCGCCTTCTGGCAGACCTTGAGCACCTGGACAAACAGTCCTGCCAGGGCATTGAGGTGACGGCGGCGGAAATCGCTGATCCGGCTGTGGTCCGGCTGCTGGTTACCGGTCAGCACCCGGAACGCCGCGTCCTCCCAGCAGGCCTTCTCGATCTTGCGGGAACTGGGCAGCCCGACGCAGTGGGCGTACAGGAGCAGCACGACCATCATCCGCGGCTCGTAGGCCTTCTCACCGCGCGGATCCTTCTGCCGGTAAACGGCGTGGATCGCCTCAAGATCCAGCTCAGCGGCCAGATCGAGCAGGAAGAACACCAGATGGTTCTCCGGTAACCAGTCCACCGGTGATGGCGGCAGCAGCAGCATCTGCTCGGGGTTCCACGGGCGGAACGACTTGGGCTTGACCATGCCCCATTCTTCCGCTCAGATCAATTGCAGACACTGCGATCTGGGCAGACTTCACGGCGTCTGTGGAGAAGGTGGGCTCGGGTCTACGTGCGACAGGCCACTAGCGGCTGCAACGGCAGTCGGCAGCTCTTCAACGCCTCGAGCACCGCGTCATAGGCATCGAGCACACGGCAGTGCTCAAGGCCCACCACCGGAGGATCCATATCTGACCGCCGGCTGGCAGTACCCCGTGCCCAGCTGCCGAACAGCCAGAGGCCCTCCGGTTCCACCTGCTGCACCAGGCTCTCCCCAGGGCAGGCAGTAAGTGCTCCCGCAGAGCGGCCGGGATGACGCCATCGCATGCCATTGCAGCGGGGGGTGTTCATGGATGGCGAACCCCGCGTCCAGCATGGTCAACCTCACCATCATCAATGGGACGCCTCTTTGGATCCCAGGCAGGCTTTCGAGCCGGATCGAAGCCGCTCTCTGGCTCAGGCCGTTGGTCAAGGCGCCCGATGGTGTAGCTCGTCCGCCCTTGGCCTTGTCTCAACTCCTCAGGGGATTGACCACTTCCAGACCGGCGATCCTGCGCCCATGGCCGAAATCTTCCGAGTAGAGAACGGAGCAGCGGCTGCGGATTGCGGCTTCGGCGATCAGGGCATCAAACCAGCTGAACTGTTCACGGATCGCCAGCTGATGGGCATCCCGGATCAGGTTGGCGTCGGTGCTGACCACCTCAAAGCCGGCCAGGGCCTCAAGCAGAGCGGTGATCTGCTGATCCGTCAGCGGCGGCTGCAGTTTGCGGCTCACCACCGAGCGCACCTCGATCAACACCTGGGTGCTGATTACCACCTCGTGGTCGGCAACGATGCCCGCCAGCCACTCATGCACACGCTCCGATTTCGCCGGTTCACGCTGATCGAGGCGGTAGGCCCAGAGGTTGGTGTCGATGAACACCCGCATCATCAGCGTTCGTGCAATGACTCGCGGCTCCAGGGTTCCTGGCTGGCACTGCGGCTGCCGCAAACCACCGCTTCAAATTGATCGAGAGCCTCCAGTCGGCGGCTGCGGGCCTCCACATAGCGGCCGAGGAAGTCGCGCACCAGGGCATTCACCGAGGTGTTCTCTCGCAGCGCCGCCTCCCGGGCCCGCTGCAACAGGGAATCGTCGATGGCGAGGGTGAGATTGGCCATTGCTCCAGGTTACACGGATCCCGTGGAGCACGGGCAGAGATCATCAGCGTGTCTGGTATGTGAAGGCGGCGTTCTGTTGATCACGTGATCACGCTGGGGCGGCTGCCTGGCCCTTTCAGCCGGGGATCTGATCGAGTTGCTCCACCCAGGTCAGCACCGTCTTCGCCGTGGTCAGGGCCTGGTCGGAGTCGCGGGCATCGAACAGCTCGCTCGGTGGGGTGTCGTCGAGGGGGTAGCGGCTGGTCACGCTCATGCGGCTCAGGGCCGGCAGCGGCAGGGGAGCCAGGGCCGTCACATCAAGCCCCTCGGCAGCAAGCAGCTTGACCAACTGGCCCAGCACATGGGTGTGGGGCGGTTCGCCGCCGAGTTCCAGGATCGCGCCCTGACTCATGGCCGCGGATGCACACAACGGGCCTGCGCTTGCACCATGGCCTACCACCGGCATCGATCCAGGGCCAGCTCGTGGCGGGTGGCCCGATCCAGGTCTTAGCCCCGCAGCACCAAAGCCACCTCGGCCAGCAACACATCAGGGAGATAGACACCTCCACAGGCCACGGCAGCAAGGAAAGCCCGCTCTGCGATCGGCGTCTGCTGGGGGTCATCGCCAACCAGTAGACGCACGATCACATTGGTATCAAGGGTCCGCACGATGGACGGCAGCGATCAAGGCCTCCCTCGGTCGCACCAATTTTAAGGTGAACCCACTTGCCTTGCGGATGGGGTTGCTGCAGCACGGTTTCCGGGAACTGCTAATCCAGGTCAATCATGTGCTGGCGCTGCAGCACCTCCCCTGTATTCACCGCCGGCGGGCGCGATGGCGAGGAACGGCAGCGACTCGATCGGCCCAGCGCGCCGGGCTCTGGCGGCGCCAGTAGGGCCCCAGCCACGGCACCGGCCTGGCGGATGCTCTGATCGCCGCCAGCGCCGAAGCTGCCGGCGCCACCCTGGTGACCCTGAATCGGCGCCACTTCCCGATGCTGGCGGATGTGTTGGTGCCCTACGCCAAGGAGTGACCTGCTGGTGCCAGTCAGCGCCTTGGCAGGCTGAAGCTTTCCCGCCTTCCCTCGCCACTTTTCCGCCCGCTGTGACAGGCTTTGGCCACGCGCAGCCTCCGCGATGACCGCCGCCCCGTCCCGCTACGACGCTGCCTCTGCCGCCGCCGGGACCACAGCCCCCGCTACGGGAGCCGCCGGCGAAGCCCTGCCTGCCTGGGCCGACGATCCCCGCTACGCCACCACGATCCGCCGCCGCAAGACCCGCAGCGTGCGGGTGGGCGACCTCTGGATCGGCAGTGAGCACCCGGTGGTGGTGCAGTCGATGATCAACGAGGACACCCTCGACATCGAGGGAGCCACCGCCGGCATCCGCCGGCTGCATGAGGCCGGCTGCGAGATCGTGCGCGTCACCGTGCCGTCCCTCGGCCATGCCCGGGCGATGGGGGAGATCCGCCAGCGGCTCGAGAGCACTTACCAGCCGGTGCCCCTGGTGGCGGATGTGCACCACAACGGCATGAAGATCGCCCTTGAGGTGGCCCAGCATGTGGACAAGGTGCGGATCA
>JBKDOV010000019.1:0-81960 GCA_046342815.1 Cyanobacteriota bacterium | reverse complement strand
CCATGAAGGCACCGCTTGACAGGCTGCCAAAACAACCCTGGAGACTCTGCTCCAACCCTGTGCCTGAATGTGGCTCGGGACGCGCAGCAGGGACACGGCGGGCCAACGAGCCACGGGTGAGCTGGGAAGATCTCAAACCCGGCTCTGCCACAACAGCGCAGGCGCAAGAGCCTTACGGCCCGGCCTCGCCTCTGTACGCTATCCTGTACAGATCCAGTCAGGGTGCCATGGACGCCATTTCCTACACGGCCGCCCGGGCCAACCTGGCGCAGACGATGAAGCGTGTCTGTGCAGACCATGAGCCGATGATCATCACGCGCAATGGTGAACCGTCGGTCGTGATGGTGTCGCTGGACGACTTCAAGGCATTGGAGGAAACGGCCTATCTCCTCCGCACCCCAACGAATGCCCGCCGCCTGATGGACGCCATCGACAGTCTGAACGCCGGTGGAGGCCAGCAGCATGACCTGCCGGAATGAAGCTGGTTTTTGCGGAACAAGCCTGGGAAGACTATCTGCACTGGCATGCCACGGACCAAAAACTGACCAAGCGGATCCACGTCCTGATCAAGGAGGCCAGCCGGACGCCGTTTGAAGGTGTCGGAAAGCCCGAACCTCTCCGCCATGCCCTCTCCGGCTACTGGTCAAGGCGCATCAATGACGAACATCGAATGGTCTACAAGGTTGACGGCGACTGCCTGCTGATTGCCCAGCTCCGTTATCACTACTGAACGCCACCTCTCACACCGGTCAGTCCCACCCACTTGAGCTGTTCCGGGTCAATCAGAGAGCTGTATGCGGCCGGGTCTCCCCAACCGCTGCTCCGCCCGACCAAGCTGGAAATCCCTTCGAATCGCCGCAGCCGTGCTTCCCCGGCCCGCGAACCCGGCACCCGCCATGCGTCGACAACCCTTCCGGCTCCTCTGCCTCGCCCTGCTGAGCTGGCTGCTGGCGTGGCTACCCGCAGCAGCGCCACCCGGGGCAGCCCAACCGGCGGCCGCCGCGGCCGAGATCCGGGGCGTGTGGATGACCAGCAACGACATGGCCACCCTGCGCAACCGCGCCCGCATGCAGGCGGCCGTGGCCCAGCTCAGCCGGCTCCACTTCAACACCCTCTATCCGGTGGTGTGGAACGGCGGCCACGCCTATTACCCGAGCGCCGTCAGCGAACAGCGGGGGCTGCAGTCATTCAGCTTCCGGGGCCTGGAAGGGCAGGACATCCTGGCCGAACTGATCCAGGAAGCCCACCGCCACAACCTCAAGGTGATCCCCTGGTTTGAATTCGGGTTCATGACGCCCCCCGATTCCGAACTGGCCCGCCGCCACCCCGACTGGCTGACCCAGAAACGCGATGGCGGCCGCACCTCGATCAGCGCCGCCGGAGAGGTGGCCTGGCTGAATCCGCTGCGCCCGGAGGTGCAGGAACTGATCACCAGCCTGGTGCTGGAGGTCACCGGCCAGTACGACGCCGACGGCATTCAGTTTGATGACCACATGAGCCTGCCGAGTGACTTCGGCTACGACCGATTCACCACGGCGCTCTACCAGCGGCAGACCGGCAGAACCGCCCCCACCGATCCGCAGGATCCCGCCTGGCTGAGGTGGCGCGCCGACCAGATCAGCAGCTTCATGCAGACCCTCCATCAGAAGGTGCGGGCCGCCCGACCGCAGGCGATCGTCTCGGTCTCCCCCAATTACTACGACTTCGCCTACAAACTGCAGCTCCAGGACTGGCGCCGCTGGGTGCGTCTCGGGATCGTCGACGAACTGATCGTGCAGGTGTACCGGCCGGATCTGGAGAGCTTCGTGCCCCAGCTGGATCGACCCGAACTGCAGGAAAGCCTCCGGACCATTCCCACCGCCGTGGCGATCATGAGCGGACAGCGCAACCGGCCGGTGTCGATCGCGCTGATCCGCTCCCAGGTGGAAGCGGCCCGCCAGCGGGGCCTGGGGGTGGCCTTCTTCTATTACGAGTCCCTGTGGGAAGCGGCGGCGGAAGAAGCGGCGGTGCGTCAGGCGGCCCTGCAGGAGCTGTTTCCCACCGCTGCGCCGCGCTCCCCCGCGTGAACGCGACGGAAGGCTGCCGCTCGGCCCGGCGCAACACCAGCTGCCACAGCTGCCCCTGCCCTGACCGGAAGAAACCGGCAAAGCAGAGCAGGTAGTACCGCCAGTAGCGCCGGAATCGCTCGGCGGCGGCCATCCCTTCGCCGGCGGCCACGACACCCGCCAGGGAGGGCCAGGCCGCCTCCACGTTGCGGTGCCAGGCCATCAGGGTGCGGGCGTAATCCAGGCCGAAGTTGTGCCAGTCCTGCAGCAGGAAATCCCGCTCGAGCGCAGCCGCCAGCTCCCTGGGGGCGGGCAGCCGGCCATGGGGGAACACGTGGCTATCGATCCAGCGATCGGTGCGGAGACTGCAGCGGCGGTAGCCGATGGTGTGCAGCAGGAAGAGGCCGTCATCGCGCATCGCCTGCGCGGCATGGCGGAAGAAGCTGCGGGCATTGCCGGGCCCCACGTGCTCGAACATCCCCACCGAAACCAACCGGTGGAAGGGGGCTTCCCCGAGGCGGGCGAGCTGCCGGTAATCGCACAGCTCGAACCGCACCGGCAGGTGGCCCCAGCGGCTGCGGGCGTACTGCAGCCGCTGGCTGGAGAGGGTGATCCCCACCACCTCCACGCCGTAATGCTCGGCGGCGAAGGCAGCCAGGCCGCCCCAGCCGCAGCCGATGTCCAGCAGGCGCTGGCCGGGCGCCAGCTGCAGCTTCTCGCAGATCAGCCGCAGCTTGTGCTCCTGGGCCTCCTCGAGGCTGGAGGCCTGCTCCCAGTAGCCGCAGCTGTAGAGGCGCCGGGGATCCAGCATCGTGGCGTACACCTCCGGATGGATGTCGTGGTGGCGACGGGCCACCCGGGTGGAGCGCCGCCCCGCCAGGCCGGCCAGCCACAGACCGGGGGAGCGCCCCTGGGCCAGGCGCCGTTCGCCGCCCACCTGCAGCAGCCGGGTGAACAGCTGATCGAGGGCGGAGCAGTCCCAGGCCCCCCGCACATAGGCCTCGCCGAACCCGAGGGAACCTCGCCACCGCACCTCGCCCCAGACGCCAGGATCATGCAGGCGGATGTCCCAGGGACGATCGCCGTCGATGCAGACGTCGGCAGCGGCGAGCAGCGACTGGAGAGCGGCGGGAGGGGCCATGGGCGCCGGCCCCGTTCGGGCGGCAGAGGTGGAGCGGGAGTATGGCCAGCCCCGCCGGAGCCCCGCACCGGCAGCCCCGATCCCCGTCGCATGCGCCGCCCCGACGCCGTCGATCCGCGGCAGCCCGCCGTGGCGCAGCCGTAACCGCACAAGCCCGCCCGGCGCTGGATACGGTCTTGCCCAGGGCGCCGGACAACGGAATGCATCGCTTCCGGCTCCGCTTCACGCTCCTGCTGCTGTTGCTGCTCCCGGCCAGGCCGCTGCCGGCGGCGACCACCCAGAGCGGCCAGGCCGCCGAGGCGGCCCAGGAGGAGAGCGAATCCAGCGCCACGGCGCTCTCCGGCCGCTGCCGAAGCCTGATCCTCAACAACAACACCCTGCCGCCCAACTGTGTGGATGAACAGGGCGAGCACCTGGTGGTGATGATCCGCAAACCCGGATTGCTGACCTTCTCCATCCTCACCGACCGACACCTGATTTCCTTCGTGGGCCCGGATGTGGCGATTGAACTCAACTCTGATCTGGTGATTGTTCCGATCCTGGTGCTGTTCACACGCGACCAACGAAGCGGCGCGACCCAGGAGGCAGACGCCGTGGGGCTATGCCGCTTCCCCAAAAAGAAGATGGCCGGAAGCGAACGCATTTTCAGCTGCGAAACCCACACCCGATACGGCAAGAGCTACCTGGAATTCCTCCCTTCCAACCAGACGGATTTTGACCTGCGCTGATGCTGCGGCAGCGGCGATGGTGTAGAAGCAGGATTCACCATTCCCGCCCCAGAGCGCCATGGCGTTCCGCTTCCGTCGCAGTGCCCGCATTGGCCCCCTGCGACTCCACTTCGGCCGGGGGGGGCTGAGCTCGATCTCGCTCGGGGGGCCCGGCGCCTCGCTCAACCTGCCCGTCGGCCGCAGCGGCGGTCCGCGCACCACCGTCGGGATCCCCGGCAGCGGCATGAGCTGGTCGCAGGACTGGAGCAAGGAGCCGGAGCGGCGCCAACCGGCGGGAGCGGCGGCGGGCCTGCCCAACAGCCGCCGGCTGCGGGCCGGCCAGCTGGACGACTTTCGCCGAAGCTGCCAGGAGCTGCTGCGGCGCAACCTGTTTGAAAGTGAAGGGGCGGGGCCCAGGCTGTGGGAGGGCCGCCTGGTGAGCCGCCTGCTGACGGATCCCTCGCTCGGCGCCCGGCTGCGGAGCCAGCTGGCCCTGATCGAAACGCCCGAAGCGATGGAGGCCTACCTGCAGCGAGCCACCAGCCAGGACGACGTCAAACGGCGGGCCCACCGCTGCCTGGAGGCCGTGGCCACGGCCCACCAGCTGGCGCTCAGCCGCGGCTGGCTCAAGGCCTGAAGCATCGCGATGGCGGGGCGGAGGCTGTGACCAATCTCACAACTTCCCGTGAGCCAGGTCAGAGGATTCCGGGATCGAAGCCAACAGGATCGGGAACGGAGATCACTCTCCGGATCCCCGATCCCTCGGCGAGAGGCCATGTCGCGTTTCAGCTCCCCAGCCCTGGTCTCCACGGAAGGGCACGAGGAGCAGGAAACCGCCGCCGCGTATGAGCCGCCGGCCCTGCTGCGCGACGTGCACCTGCTCGATCTGCTCGAACTCACCGGCAGCTGCGTGTATGCCAGCCGCCACCTCTGGATCTCCCAGCCCACGGCAAGCCGCCGCTACCACCGCCTCGCTGCGGATTTCGGCCTGCGCCGCGACAAGCACCGCCGCCTGGCCTGCCGCTTCGGGGTCTCCCCCAGCATTCGCCGCCTGCGCCAGGCCGGGCGGGCCCATCGGCTCGAGGCCGGGGTGATCCAGATCGCCACCGACCTCTTCCATCAGGACCTGCTGGACGGTCAGCAGGGTGTGCTCTCGCTGCCGGCCCGGTTCCGTTCGGCTGCGGAGTGGTACGTGCTGGTGCAGGAGGCGGTGGTCGAGGCGGCGCTGGTGTCGTCGCTGGAGCTGGAGGAAGAGGGGCTGGCGGCCCTGGGCCCCTCTGCCACCGCCGGAGTGATGCGCCTGGACCTGGGCCCATGCCCGCTGCGGCTGCGCGTCGCGCCCGGCAGCTCCGCCGGCCCGAGCGCGCCGGTGCTGGTGCCGCCCCAGCTGCCGGGACCGCAGCGGAATCTGATCGCCCAGGGCCTCGGCATCCAGGAGGTCTCCGCCCTGGTGCAGGAAACGGCCCACTGGCTGGAACAACTGAACAGCGCGCCCCTGGCCGTGGCGGTGCCGGAACGGCCCAACGGCGCCCCGCTCTGGGGCGGAGCGGAACTCCGCCCGCTGGCGAGGCCCGCCCACCTGCAGGAACGGCTGTGGCTGCTGGTGGCGGAGGAATGCGCCGGCCAGCTGTCGGTGCTGCAGCTGCTGAAAGGTCTGCGCCGGGCCCTCACACCAGGCTGACCACCCCGCTGCCGATGTCGAACACGGCCGACTGAATCTGCAGCCGGCCGGAGGCAGAGGCCCGACGCAGCAGGGCGCTGCGCGCGGTCAGGCGGCTGGCCGTATCCAGCGCATTGGCCTCCACAGCCCGGCTGAGGTCGTCGCCGGGACGCAGGCAGGCCCGGATCGGCGCCACCAGCTCCTCCTGCAGCGGCGAGAGGGGGCGGTGCCCGAGGGCAGCCTGCACGGCTCCGCAGCCGCTGTGGCCCATCACCAGGATCAGGGGCACCTCCAGCGCCTCCACCGCGTACTCCAGCGAAGCCACCCCCTCATCGAACGCGGTGTTGCCGGCGCAGCGCACCTCAAACAACTCCCCCGCCCCGGAGCTGAAGATCCACTCGGGCGCGACCCGCGAATCGGCGCAGCAGAGCACCGCCGCCCAGGGCCGCTGCCCCTCGGCCAGGGCCGTGGGCCGCACCTGACAGTGCAGGGGCCAGCTGTGCTGAAGTTCTGCGGCCCGCTCCACCGGATCCCCGCTGCGTTCGGCGGCCTGCCAGGCGGCGCTGAAGGCACGGTTGCGGCGCAGCAGCTCCTGCAGCGGATCCCCCTCGGGCCGGCACACCGCCAGCCGGGCCCCGAGCGGCGCCCGCCCCGCCGCCGCGGGCTGGGGCGCCAGGGCCAGCCCGCCCCCCAGGAACACGGCGGCACGGAGCAGCTGGCGGCGGGGAAGAACCATCGGTGTGCTCTGCGTCGTGACAGCGGGACCATCAGAAGGTTTAGCTGGAAGCACGCCGAGGAGGCCCATGGGGGAACAACACGTGCCAGTGTCCAACGGGACGGGCTGGATCGACGAGATCTTCGATGGCGTTCGCTACGGCCTGGCCGGCCGCGTGATCGCCGAAGACAGCTCACCCTTCCAGCGGGTGACGATCATCGAGAGCGAGCGCTACGGCAAGGGCCTGCTGCTCGATGGCTGCTGGATGACCGCCGAGCGTCAGGAGCGGCACTACCACGAGGCGATCGTGCATCCGGCCCTGTGCGGCGCGGCGAGCATCGAGCGGGTGCTGGTGATCGGTGGCGGCGATGGCGGCACCGCCCGCGAGTGCCTGCGCCACGCCGGCGTGCAGCACCTCGACATGGTGGAGATCGACGGCCTGGTGGTGGAGTGGAGCCAGCAGCACCTGCCCTCGATCGGCGGCGGTTGCTGGAGCGATCCCCGCTTCCACCTCACCGTGGGCGACGGCATCGCCTGGGCCGCCAATGCCCCCGAAGCGAGCTACGACGTGGTGATCGTGGATGGCTCCGATCCGGCCGGCCCGGCCGAAGGGCTGTTCAACCGCGCCTTCTTCGAGCACTGCCGCCGCATCCTGCGGCCCGGCGGCGTGTTCGCCACCCAGAGCGAATCGCCCGAAGCCTTCCGCCAGGTGCACATCGACACGGTGCGCCTGCTGCGGGAAGTGTTCGGCCACGCCGATCCCATGTACGGCTGGGTGCCGATGTATCCGAGCGGCTGGTGGAGCTGGACGTTCGCCGCCACGGACGGCCGTCGGTACCTGGAGCCGGATCCCGAGCGCGCCGCGGCCGTCGACCGTGGCTGTGAGATCTGGAGTCCCCGCTGGCAGCGGGGCGCCTTTGACGCCATTCCCGCCGCGATCGAGCGAGAGCTGGGCGCCTGAAACCCCACCACTTTTCGGAGCGCCGCAGACACGCAAGCGTCTGCAGACATAGCCAGTAAATCACCAGGAAAGCAGTTAGGCTGAGTCGTACTTGTGTGGATGAGCCCAATGGGCTGTCGTCATGGTGGCGCTCGTAAGAGTTCGCACAACGTTGGTCATGCGCCGAAATCAATTTTTCTGGCGATTAGTGCCGTTGCCCTGCTCGGTGGCCCTGCGGCGTGGGCAGGAGTACAGGTGACAGTCAATGGCACCGACTACACGGTCGACTCCTTCCTCGGCAGCTACCAGGACGATCCCGGAGAGTTCACCCCCAGCCAGATGCCCTGGTGGGGCGATAACGACCTTGCGAGTCAATTTGCCAATGCCGTCGCCGCATCCCTCAATACACCAAACCCACCCAATCTGCTCCTCAAACAACTGGGTCCCTACTTCGCCACTGAGACCTTCCAAGTCAACGGAAACGAGGTGACCGGCGGATCCGTGTATGACCAGCCCCCGGTAGGAGCCGGGCAACTGCTGAACTGCACCTCCACAAGCGTGATTTGCACCTCAGGTCTGGCTCCGGTGAGTCAGGACGCCTACTACGCCACAGCCACCAACGCCTTAACCACCCCCTCAGCAGCAGTTCCCGGTCCGCTGCCGGCCTTCGGGGTCCTTGGCGCCCTGGGCTGGAGCCGCAGGCTGCGGAACCGGATTCGGCAGACCGGGCTGGAGGCCTGATCTTCGCTTCACAGCGGAGTGGTGTTCATGCTGGAGAGTGGGCGGGCGGCCTCCTGTCCCATGGCTGATCCCACACCATCCATGTCCGAAACGGACCTGTTCGACGACGAGCTCTTCGAGACCGACGGCGCCATCTACATGGCCAGCCGCCGCGACCCGGAGGGGTGCACGGTGGGCCTGTTCGGCGTGCCCTACGACGGCACCACCTCGTTCCGGCCCGGCACCCGCTTCGGCCCGGCGGCGATCCGGGAGGTGAGCAGCGGCCTGGAAACCTATTGCCCCCAACAGGATCTGGATCTCGAAGACCTGGCCTTCGCCGATCTGGGGGCCGTGGCCATCCCGTTCGGAGCGCCGGAGCCGGTGGTGGAGGCGGTGCGCAAGGCCACCACCGCGGTGCTCAACCTGGGGCTGAAGCCCCTGATGCTGGGCGGCGAGCATTCGATCAGCAGCGGTGCGGTGGCTGCGGTGGCGCATCGCCACCCCGACCTGGTGCTGGTGCAGCTCGATGCCCATGCCGACCTGCGCCAGGACTGGCTCGGAACCCACCACAGCCACGCCTGTGCCATGCGCCGCTGCCTGGAGGTGCTGCCCACCGGCGAACTGCTGCAGATCGCCATCCGCAGCGGCACCCGGGAGGAATTCCAGGAGCTCCGCCACAGCGGGCGTCTGGTGGCGATCGAGAAGATGGCCGAAGCCCTGCGGCCCCTGCGGGGCCGGCCCCTCTACCTCACGGTGGACCTGGACTGGTTCGATCCGGCGGTGATGCCGGGCACGGGCACCCCCGAACCGGGCGGCTTCCACTGGCCCCAGTTCGCCGCCCTGGTGGACGAACTGGGCCATCACCGATTGGTGGCCGCCGATGTGGTGGAACTGGCGCCCCAGCTCGACGCCACGGGGGTCAGCGCCGTGCTGGCGGCCAAGGTGGTGCGCAGCCTGCTGCTGCTTCTGGGCCGGAATCAGTAGCCGGAATCAATAACAGCAGGTGCCGCTGGTGCGCTGCTCCCGCAGGCGATCGTGCTGCTGACCGATCAGCAGGATCGCCAGGGTGGGGTGGTTGTGGAGCAGGTTGAGGAAACGCAGGCGATCGAGCCGCAGGATCTCCACGGGGGTCAGGGCCACGGCATCACTGCGATGCACCCCCTGACGCCAAGCGATGTCCTGGTAGCTGAACAGTTCGCCCGGACGGAAGCAGGTTTTGTCGCTGTCGGGTCCCACCAGCTCCACGATCCCGCGCCGCACGGCGTAGATGGCATTAGCGCGGGCGCCGCGCGAGAACACCTGGGCGCCGGTGGGAAGGGCGAACGTCTCACAGTCCAACTGGGCGGCCATCAGCTCAATCGGTGCCGTGATTGCCGGGGTTGTGACCAAGGGACGTCACCTCCTGTAAAGGTTTCCTGATTCACCTTCATACAACCTCAGACGCCGATCGGTTGATCTCCGTGGACAGAGAAAAGGGCCGGCGGGGGTTTCTTAAGGAAATTTTCCAGATTGGGGCGCCCCTCGCGGTAGGCGGCCGGGGCCTGCGGTCAGCGGTCAGTTCAGGCTTCGCGCAGCACCGTACCGAGGCTCAGCTGCTGGTTGCCCGCGGGTTCCGCGGCCGGCAGGGGCGACATCACCGGCAAGCGCGGTGGACGGGCGGTCCAGTGGTGACACCACAGATCCCCCACCAGCTCGGGATGGATCGGCAGCTGTCGCAGCTGACACCATCCAAGCCCCTCGCCGCTGGGCGGGGTGCAGTGACGGCAGCTGCGGCAGTTGGGGCGATTGCCCATCCAAGGAAGGCCTGGGCCGCCCAAATTAGGCACGCCGGCGGGGCATCGCCCATGGGAGAGAACCGAATCACAGCCTTTTTTCGGCTTCGTTAAGCCATTCCGCAGGGCCGGCCTCCATAGGATCCCGGCATCCAGCCACCCTCCTGCCATGGCCGATTCCCCGTCCGCCTCCGGCAACGAGCCCCGGAGCCTGCAGCGCACCCCCCTGTTCGAGGCGGCCCGCTCCGCCGGGGGGCGCCTGGTGCCTTTCGCCGGCTGGGAGATGGCCGTGCAGTTCGCCGGCCTGGTGGCCGAGCACAACGCCGTGCGCCAGCACTGCGGGGTGTTCGACATCTCCCACATGGGGGTGCTCTGCCTGCGGGGCGAGGCCGTCAAGGATGCCCTGCAGACCCTGGTGCCCAGCGACCTGCACCGGATCGGCAACGGCGAAGCCTGCTACACGGTGCTGCTCAACGAAGCCGGCGGCATCCGCGACGACCTGATCGTCTACGACCGGGGCCGGCGCAGCGACAGCGATGGGACCAGCACCGATGAACTGGTGCTGGTCATCAACGCCGCCTGTGCCGACACCGACACGGCCTGGATCCGCAGCCAGCTGGAACCCCGGGGAATCACGATCACCGACCGCAAGGGCGATGGCGTGCTGCTGGCCCTGCAGGGTCCGGAAGCGGCGGCCCGGCTGGAGGCCCTGGCTGGCGAGAGCATGGCCGGCCTGCCCCGTTTCGGCCACCGCGACCTGGTGCTGCACGGCGGCCGGGGCGCGGCGGCAGCCAGCCCGGTGTTCGTGGGACGCACCGGCTACACCGGGGAAGACGGCTTCGAGCTGCTGCTGGAGCGGGCCGCGGGCCTGGCCCTGTGGCAGCAGCTGCTGGACGAGGGGGTGGCCCCCTGCGGTCTCGGCGCCCGCGACACCCTGCGTCTGGAGGCCGCGATGCACCTCTACGGCAACGACATGGACGCCGTCACCACACCCCTGGAGGCCTCGCTGGGCTGGCTGGTGCATCTGGAGATGCCGGCCGATTTCATCGGCCGGGCCGCCCTCGAACGCCAGAGCGCGGAAGGGGTCAGCCGGCGACTGGTGGGGCTGAAGCTGCAGGGCCGGGCCATCGCCCGCCATGGCTATCCGGTACTCCAGGACGGCCAGGTGGTGGGGGAGGTCACCAGCGGCACCTGGTCCCCCACGCTGGGCGAAGCGATCGCCCTGGCCTACGTGCCCGTCGCAGCCGCCCGCCCGGGCACCGAACTGGCGGTGGAGATCCGCGGCCGCAACGAGCCGGCCACCGTGGTCAAGCGCCCCTTCTACCGGGCCTGACCCCGGCTCCTGTGGGAAACTCGCTCCTTGGTTTTCCGCTCAGAGTCATCATGCGCAGCCACGGGTGCGGCGACCTCCGCCGCGAGGCCATCGGCCAGACCGTGCAGCTGTGCGGCTGGGTGGATCGCCGCCGCGACCACGGCGGCGTGATCTTCATCGATCTGCGCGACCGCAGCGGCACCGTGCAGGTGACCGTGGATCCCGACCTCGGACCCCAGGCCTTCGCCGAGGCCGAGCGTCTTCGCAATGAAACGGTGCTGCAGGTGGAAGGCAGCGTGCGGGTCCGGCCGGGGGAATCCACCAACGAACGGCTGGCCACCGGGGAGATCGAGGTACTGGCCTCCTCGATCACCGTGCTCAACCAGGTGCGCGGCAACCTGCCCTTCCCCGTTTCGGTGCACGACGAGGAGAACACCCGCGAGGAGCTGCGGCTGCGCCACCGCTACCTCGATCTGCGCCGCGAGCGCATGAACGGCAACCTGCGCCTGCGGGCCCGCACCATCCAGGCCGCCCGCCGCTTCCTCGAAGACGAGGGCTTCATCGAGGTGGAGACCCCGGTTCTCACCCGCTCCACCCCCGAGGGCGCCCGCGACTATCTGGTGCCCTCCCGGGTGTGCGGCGGCGAGTGGTTCGCCCTGCCCCAGTCGCCCCAGCTGTTCAAGCAGCTGCTGATGGTGGGCGGCATCGAGCGCTACTACCAGGTGGCCCGCTGCTTCCGCGACGAGGACCTGCGGGCCGATCGCCAGCCGGAATTCACCCAGCTGGACATCGAGATGAGCTTCATGGGCCAGGAGCAGATCCTGGAGCTCAACGAAGCCCTGATCGCCAGCATCTGGAAAAGCGTGAAGGGGGTGGAACTGCCGCGTCCCTTCCCGCGCCTCACCTGGCATGAGGCGATGGAGCGCTACGGCACCGACCGGCCCGACACCCGCTACGGCATGGAGCTGGTGAACGTCAGCGACCTGGTGGCCAGCATGGGCTTCAAGGTGTTCAGCGGCGCCGTGGCCGCCGGTGGCTCCGTGAAGTGCATCGCCGTACCGGGCGGCAATGAGGCGCTCAGCAACGTGCGCATCAAGCCCGGCGGCGATGTGTTCGGCGAAGCCCAGGCGGCCGGCGCCGGCGGTCTGGCCTTCATCCGCGTGCGCGAAGGCGGCGAGATCGACACGATCGGCGCCATCAAGGACAACCTCAGCGAGGAAAGCAAGGCGGAACTGCTGGCCCGCACCGGCGCCCAACCCGGCACCCTGCTGCTGTTCGGCGCCGGTGACACCGCCACCGTCAACAAGGCCCTCGATCGGGTGCGCCAGTTCCTGGCCCGCGAGCTGGGTCTGGTGAAACCCGACCGTGACAACGACCAGTGGAACTTCCTCTGGGTGGTCGATTTCCCGATGTTCGAGTTCAACGCCGGCGAAAACCGGCTCGAAGCCCTGCATCACCCCTTCTGTGCCCCGAACACCGAAGACCTCGGCAGCGATCCCGCCGCCTGGGCCGAGCGGCTGCCCACGGCCCGCGCCCAGGCCTACGACCTGGTGCTCAACGGCCTGGAGCTGGGCGGCGGCTCGCTGCGCATCCACGATTCGGCCCTGCAACGCCAGGTGCTGCAGACCATCGGCCTGCCGCTGGAGGAGGCCAACCAGCAGTTCGGCTTCCTGATGGAAGCGCTCGACATGGGAGCCCCACCCCACGGGGGCCTGGCCTTCGGCGTGGACCGGATCGTGATGTTGCTGGCCGGCGAGGAATCGATCCGCGACACGATCGCCTTCCCCAAGACCCAGCAGGCCCGCTGCCTGATGACCGGCGCCCCGGGCGGGGTGGCCGTCAAGCAGCTCGAGGAGCTGCACGTGGCCAGCACCTGGGTGGAAGCCGAGGACTGAGCGCCCAGCGGGCAATCGGGCTGAGCGCAGAGGAATCGGGCTGGAAAATCGGGCCGCGGGCAAACCAGAAAGAAACCGGGCGAAAGGGGTGGGCGGTCGCCGCCTCTGGACACGCTGATGATGGTTTCCCGCTCTGCCTCTTGCCCTTTCCCTCCTCCACCGACCTGGTGCGTCAATACCTCCAGGACATCGGCAGGGTGAATCTGCTGACCCAGGAGGAGGAACTGCTGCTGGCCCGGCTCGTGCAGACCCGGGAGCGGCTCCTTGAACTCCAGGGGGAAGCGGACGCCAGCGAGCGGTCGACCAGTCCCCAGGCCAGCGCCGACCTGGAGGCATGGGCGCGGCGCTGCGAGCTCACCCCGGCCGCCCTGCGGCTGGCCCTGCACCGGGGCCGCCGGGCCAAGGAACGGATGATCCAGGCCAACCTGCGCCTGGTGGTGGCGGTGGCCAAGAAGTACCAGCAGCGCGGCATGGAGCTGCTCGACCTGGTGCAGGAGGGCACCCTCGGCCTCGAGCGGGCGGTGGAACGCTTCGATCCCACCCGCGGCTTCCGCTTCAGCACCTACGCCTACTGGTGGATCCGGCAGGGGATCACCCGGGCCATCGCCAGTCAGAGCCGCACGATCCGCCTGCCGGTGCACATCACCGAAAAGCTCAACCGGATCAAGAAGGCCCAGCGGGAGCTCACCGGCAGCCTCGGCCGCACCCCCACGGTGGCCGAACTCGCCGCCCAGCTCGGCATCGAGGAGAGCGTGGTGCGGCTCACCCTGCAGCGCCAGCCCCGGCCGGTTTCGCTCGACGTGCGGGTGGGCCGCGACCAGGAAACCGACCTGGGGGATCTGCTCGAGGACAGCCACGAGACGCCCGAACAGAACCTGGCCCGTGAACAACTGCACGACGACCTGGAATTGCTGCTAGACGAACTGAGCAGCCGGGAAGCGGCGGTGATCCGCCAGCGGTTCGGTCTGGAGGACGACACGCCCCGCACCCTCACCGAGATCGGGGAAAGCCTGCATCTCTCGCGCGAGCGGGTACGCCAGATCGAATCCCGGGCCCTGCTCAAGCTGCGCCAGCCGCGTCACCGCAGCCGCATCCGCGATCACCTCAACAGCCTCGACTGACGCTCTCTCCCTCCATGACCCTCTCCGCCCCCCCGATCGACATCGGACTCCCCGCCGAGCAGCGCGCCGCCATCGCCGAAGGCCTCGGCCGGGTGCTGGCCGACAGCACCGTGCTCTACGCCAAGACCCACGGCTTCCACTGGAACGTCACCGGGCCGATGTTCAACACCCTGCACCTGATGTTCATGGAGCAGTACACCGAGCTCTGGACCGCCCTCGATGCGATCGCCGAAAGGATCCGGGCCCTGGGATTCCCCGCCCCCTATGGAGGCGCCACCTACGCCGGCCTGAGCTCGATCCCCGAGAGCCAGGGGGTGCCCGCTGCCCTCGAGATGGTGCGGGAACTGGTGAACGGCCACGAAGCCGTGGCCCGCACGATCCGCTCGGTGTTCCGCACCGCTGACGAGGCGGGGGACCAGCCCAGCGCCGATCTGCTCACCCAGCGGCTGCAGATCCACGAAAAGACCGCCTGGATGCTGCGCAGCCTGCTGGAGGGCTGAAACCCCAGCAGGCTCATCCCCCGCCCGCTCCGGCGCGCACGGGATCCAGCAGCACCGGCTGCCCGGTGGCGGCGGAGTCGACGATCGCCTCGGCGATCCGCAGACCCTCCACCGCGTCCTCCAGGCTGGCGATCCGGGAAGGGCGCCGCTCGCGCACGCAGGCGGCGAAGTCCGCCAGCTGGTCGCGCAGGGCTCCGCGGATGGTTCCGTGCAGAAGCGGCCAGAGGCCCCCCTCCACCGCCTCGCAGTGCTGGTCCGACCAGATCTGCAGCGGGGAATCCAGCAGGCGCAACCGGGCCGTGCGCAGGGTGCCCACCACTTCCAGTTCGGCATCGATGGTGCCGTGCCAGGCGCCGGCAGCCACGTTCACCGGAGCCTGGGCCGGCACGAACCAGCTGGATTCGGCCAGGCCCAGGGTGCCGCTGCGGAAGCGGATCAGGGCGGTCACGGCGTCGCTGTGGGCATGGGCCCCAGGCTGCCGTTCCATCGCCATCACCTGTTCGGCGGGGGAGCCGCCCAGCCAGAGCATCAGATCGAGGTCGTGGATCAGGGTTTCGTGCACCGTGGGAACCCGATCCAGGTGATGGGCGGCCCAGGGCCGCGAGCAGTTGCGCTTCACCCGGATCGACACCAGATCGCCGAACCGACCGCTGACGATCTCCTGTCGCAGCAGGGCATGGCTGGTTTCGTACCGCAGAACCAGGCCGATCTGCAGCGGCACCCCCGCCGCCTGGGCCGCCCGCCGCAGCTGCTCCGCCTCGGCGGCGCTGGCGGCCATCGGTTTTTCCAGAAACACCGGCCGGCCACTGGCCAGGGCCGCAAGGCCATGCTCCAGATGCAGCGGCTCCGGGGTCACGATCACGATGGCGTCGAGCGCCGGATCGGCGATCAGCGCCTCGAAGCTGCCGTATCCCCTGGCGCCGGTGTGGCGCTCCAGCAGCGGGCGCAGCGCCTGCGGATCGGGATCACAGAGGGCGGCCAGCTCCACCCCCGCCAGATCCCCGAGCACGGCGGCGTGTTGGCGGCCGAAATGGCCCAGCCCTGCCAGGCCGATGCGCAGCGGCGACGGACCGGAGGGTGATGCAGGCGGCGGCGAGGGAATCATCCGAACAGCGCTTTTCTCCAAGCTGCCCCAGGATCACCCATTCATCGGGCCCCAGAACCCCGTGTCAGACTGTGGGGTCGCCGTAGAGCCATGGCCAAATTCGTCTTCGTGACCGGCGGTGTGGTCTCGAGCATCGGCAAGGGGATCGTGGCCGCCAGCCTCGGCCGATTGCTCAAGAGCCGCGGCTACAGCGTTTCGATCCTCAAGCTCGATCCCTACCTCAACGTGGATCCGGGCACGATGAGCCCGTACCAGCACGGCGAGGTGTTCGTCACCCAGGACGGCGCCGAAACGGATCTGGATCTGGGGCACTACGAGCGCTTCACCGACACGGCCATGTCGCGCCTCAACAGCGTGACCACCGGCTCGATCTACCAGGCGGTGATCAACAAGGAACGCCGCGGCGACTACAACGGCGGCACCGTGCAGGTGATTCCCCACATCACCGGGGAGATCCGCGAGCGCATCCACCGGGTGGCGGCCAACAGCGGCGCCGATGTGGTGATCACCGAGATCGGCGGCACCGTGGGCGACATCGAATCCCTGCCGTTTCTGGAAGCGATCCGCGAATTCCGCGGCGACGTGGGCCGCCACGACACGGCCTACGTGCACGTGACCCTGTTGCCCTACAGCGGCACCTCCGGCGAACTCAAGACCAAGCCCACCCAGCACTCGGTCAAGGAACTGCGCTCGATCGGCATCCAGCCCGACGTGCTGGTGTGCCGCAGCGATCGCCCCATTTCCGAGGAGCTGAAGGCCAAGATCGGCGGCTTCTGCGGCGTGCCCGGCAGTGCCGTGATCCAGGCCCTCGATGCCGACAGCATCTATGCGGTGCCCCTGGCGATGGAACAGGAGGGCCTCTGCCGTCAGGTGCTCGATGTGCTCAGCCTGCCGGACCACGAGAGCGACATGGCCCGCTGGGCGGAACTGGTGCGCAAGCTGCGCAGTCCCGGGCCCGCCGTGAAGGTGGCCCTGGTGGGCAAATACGTGCAGCTCAATGACGCCTACCTTTCGGTGGTGGAGGCCCTGCGACACGCCTGCATGGAGCGGGACGCCAGCCTCGACCTGCGCTGGATCTGTGCCGAGCAGATCGAAGAACAGGGCGCCGAATCCCTGCTGGAGGGCATGGATGCGGTGGTGGTGCCGGGCGGCTTCGGCAATCGCGGCGTGGATGGGAAGGTGGCGGCGATCCGCTGGGCCCGCGAACAGCGGGTGCCGTTCCTGGGACTGTGCCTGGGCATGCAGTGCGCCGTGATCGAGTGGGCCCGCAACCAGGCCGGCCTCACCGGAGCCACGAGCGCCGAACTCGACCCCGAGACGCCCCACCCGGTGATCCATCTGCTGCCGGAACAGCAGGACGTGGTGGATCTGGGCGGCACCATGCGCCTGGGGGTCTATCCCTGCCGACTGATCCCCGGCACCATGGGCCAGCGCCTCTACGGCGAGGAAGTGGTGTACGAACGCCACCGCCATCGCTATGAGTTCAACAACGCCTATCGCAACCTGTTCGTCGAATCCGGCTACGAAATCAGCGGCACTTCCCCCGATGGCCGGCTGGTGGAACTGATCGAACGCAGCGATCACCCCTACTTCACCGCCTGCCAGTACCACCCGGAATTCCTCTCCCGGCCCGGCAAACCCCACCCGCTGTTCCTCGGCCTGATCGAGGCCGCCCAGCAACGGCTGCCGGGCGCCTCCCTGGAGACCGCCCAGGAGGCAATGCAGCCGGCTTAGCGGCTCACCTGGCAGATCGGGGGGGCTACGGCGGTGAGCCCCGCCAGCTCGAAGTAGTTCTGGCCGAGGGCAATCCGCCGGTAGGCCTGGTCGTTGAGGTCACCCAGCACCGAACTGGTGACCGCCAGCTCCTCGCGATAGACCATTTCGGTCTTACCGGCCGCCGCCACAAAGTCCGTGCCCGGAATGAAGCGCCCTGGCCAGCGATTCATCAACGCCACGTAGTGCTTGCGCTTGGCAGGATCCTTGAACACCTGGTCATACAGAACCCGCCAGGAGATATCAAAGGACAGCTTGGGATAGCGACGCAGCATCGATTCCAGCAGAGCCACATGCTGACGGGCGTCGATCACCGCAAGCTCCTTGGAAAGGCCAAGGTGCATCCAGACGATGCGGTTATCGGGATAGAGACGCAGCACCTCCTGCATCAACGGCAGGTATTGCAGGGAGTTCTTGTTGTTGCCGAGGTCGGAGTGAATGGCGATCGGGATGTTGCGGTTCCGCAGTTCCTCCATGAACGGCTTCCAGGCGGCGATCTTCTCGATGGAAACAGCCTCATGGCCGTTGTTGAAGAGCGCCTGCTTGGAAAGGTTCACTTCTCCCATCCACCGGAACATGCCCGGATATTCCTTTTCCAGCAGCGCCATGGCCGGCAGCACCTCCTCTGGGCGGGAGAGGTCTGGGAACGTCATCGAAAGCACCAGCTTCATGCCGCTGGGCTCCAGATCCAGGGAGTTCTGGGCGTTGAAGAAGTCGCTCTTGAGGCTGGGCAGCGCCGGCACCCCTGGGCAATTCAGGTAATAGGTGCAGGGAGAATTCACCGGCAGACGCTGGCCGATGCCGTAGAGGTTGGCGAACAGCACACCGCTGTTGCGCAGGTACCCCATCAGATCCTGAAAGGGGATCGGCGGGCCACCGAAAGGCCGCACATGCAGATGGGTATCCACCACCGCCATCGGGGGACGGCTGCGGCGGTCGTAGCAATCGGTATTGCCGGGGCGGAACTGGGCCAGGGTCAGGGGCCCCTGAATCGGCGTCTGGCGCACCAGGGCCCGGCTTCCACCCGCCGCCAGCAGCAGAGCGCCGCCGATTGCCCAGGGAGCGAGGTGGCGAAAGCGAGAAAGCAGGGCAGAACGCATCAAAAGTGCAGCATCACCATTCCGCCAAGCTAATCACGACCCGGTCACATTCACAGTCCCATGGCCAGGCCATAGGTTTGATCCACCATGGCCACTCTCCCCTTCCCCCCCGGCGCCGAGCCGCCCCAGCCGCCTGCCGCCCCCGCAGCCAGCCTGCCCGTGGTGGAAACCTTCCACTCGCTCCAGGGGGAAGGGCTGCACGCCGGCCGCAGTGCCTTCTTCCTGCGGCTGGCAGGGTGCGACGTGGGCTGCAGCTGGTGCGACACCAAGCACTCCTGGCCGGAGGCGATGCATCCCCACCACAGCCTCACCGACCTGGCCCGCCAGAGCCGCCATGCGGCGGAGAACGGGGCCGCCTTCGTGGTGATCACAGGCGGTGAACCGCTGCAGCACGATCTCGGCCCCCTCTGCCAGGCGCTGGCCGGCGGCCTGCCCCTGCATCTGGAAACGAGCGGCGTGCACCGGCTCAGCGGTCGCTTCGACTGGATCACTCTCTCCCCCAAGCGTCACCGCCCGCCGACGCCCGAGCTGCTCCATGCCTGCCAGGAACTGAAGGTGGTGGTGCACGACGCCCACGATCTGCGGTTCGCCGAGGAGATGGCGGCCGCGGCGGCAGGGGGGCAGCCTCAGCTGCTGCTGCAGCCCGGCTGGCACTGCCCCGAAGGCCAGGCCCTGGCCGTGGCCTTCGTGCGCCGCCATCCGGCCTGGCGGCTGAGCCTGCAGAGTCACAAATGGCTCGGAGTCCGCTGAGATGAACCGCACCACCCGTTTCCGCCGGCTGCTGGAGGCCCCGGAGATCCTGCAGATGCCCTGCTGCCACGACGGGCTCTCCGCCCGGATCCTGGAGCAGGCGGGCTTTGAAGCGATCGCCGCCGCCGGCTTCGGCCTCTCCGGCAGCCTGCTGGGCCAGCCCGATATCGGCCTGCTCACGGCCTCCGAAATGCTGGAGCAGTACCGCCGCATCTGCCTGGCGGTGGACCTGCCGGTGTTCGTGGATCTCGACACCGGCTTCGGCGATGAGAACAACGTGATCCGGGCGGTGCGGGAAGCGGAGCGGGCCGGGGTGGCGGCCCTGTTCCTCGAGGACCAGACCTATCCCAAGCGCTGCGGCCACATGGCGGGCAAGCAGGTGGTGCCGGCCGAGGAATTTCTGGCCAAGCTGCGGGCCGCCCGCTGGGCCCGGCGCGATCCAGACCTGGTGATCACGGCCCGCACCGATGCCGGCGCCGTGCTCGGGTTCGAGGAGGCCCTGCGCCGCGCCCGGCTGTATGCCGAAGCCGGCGCCGACCTGGTGTTTGTGGAGGCGGTGGAGACGGTGGAGCAGATGCGGGCCGTGAACAGCACCCTGAGCGACTGCGGCACCGCCAGCATGGCCAACCTGATCGAAGGGGGCCGCACCCCCCTGCTCGATGCCGCGGCGCTGCAGGAGCTGGGCTATGCCGTGGTGGCCCATCCCTGCGGCTCGATCTTCACCGCCGCAAGGGCCCTGCAGGACTGGGCGGCCCAGCTGAAAGCCCAGGGCAGCAGTCGAGGCTGGGAAACGCAGATGCTCAGCTTCGACGCCTATGCCGCCGTGGTGGGCACCGCCGCGATCCGGGAACGACAGGCTGACTTCCGCTCCTGAGCTGCTGCTCCTGAGCACCTGAGCTCCTGAGCTTCACCCCAGGGCTTCGGGTTCCTCCGATTCCAGGGGGGCCTGGTGCAGCACCCGCTGCGGGAAGGGGATCTCGATGCCGTTCTCCCGGAAGGCATGCCACAGGGCCCGGCGCACCTCGCTGGCGATGCTCCCGTTCGACATCGGATCGGCGATCCAATAGAAGAGTGCGTAGTCGATCGAGGAATCGCCATAGTTCACCAACCATCCCTTGGGAGCTGGTTGGGAGAGCACCCTGGAATTGGCCAGGGCGGTGGCCTCCAGCACCCGGATCACCTCATTCGGATCATGGCGGTAGCTCGCCCCGATCAATACCCTGCTGCGGCGGCGGTTATCGGTGCCGGAAAAAGTGGTGGTGGTGGCAGTGAAGAAGTTCTGGTTCGGCACCACCAGTTCGGCGTTGTCGGTATCGCGCCAGAGGGTGGCGGCCCGCAGCCCGAGCTTGCGTACCTCGCAGGGATCCCCCTCGTACACCAGGATCTCGCCGGGCCGCACCGACCCTTCAAACAGCAGCCACAGGCCGCTCACGAAGTTGGAGAACACCTCCTTGATGCCGAAGCCCAGGCCCACCGAAAGCCCCCCGGCGATGGCGGCGATGGCGGTGCCGTTGAGACCGATGCGATTGGCCAGCCAGAGCAGGCCGATCCCCACCAGGACATAGCGCAGGATCAGCTCGAAGGCCTTGCGGTTGCCCATGTCCATCCCCCCCAGCCGGCTGAGGGAGGCGCCGGCCAGGAACACCGGCAGCTCGCTGAGCACCACCAGGAAGTAGGGCAGGGTGACGAACATCCCGAACTTGCCGAGGGTGAAGTTCGTGTCGAAGAGCTTCAGCAGGGGGATCGAACCCAACTGGCCCAGGCCCTCCAACCGATCCAGCAGACCCACCAGGGCCAGCAGCAGGAACAACGGCAGCACCGCCCGCTGCCAGTAGCTCTCCACCGCCTCCGGGGGCTGGAAGCGACGCAGCAGCAACCGCAACCCATCGAGTGCTGTCCAGACCCCCACCAGCTGGGCCACCAGGCCGATCAGCCCCACCGGCATCCCCAGTCGGGCCACCACCAGGGCCACCGGGGCCAGCACCGCGATCACCGCCAGCCGGGCCAGCACCGGTTGCCAGCTGCTGCGGGAGGGCTTCACCCGCAGCGCCCAGCCCCGGTAGGCCAACAGCGGCAGGGCGATCAGCAGCAGCTGCAGCAGCACGGCGCCCCGGACCAGCAGGCCCAGCCATCCAGCGATCAGATACAGGAGCTGGGTCATCGGAAGGACTTCTCAGGGAGGGCCGGCGCTGCGGATGGAGGCGCTGCGGATGGGGGGGGGGAGGCTGGCGCGGGGGAGGCGTCGGAGGCAGGCGCCGGGGGGGGAGAACTGCCGAGGGCCAGGGCCTCGATCGCCGTCAGCACCTCCTCGGGTGACTGCTCGCCATAGACGGTCTCCTTCAGCAGCTGCTTCAGCGGTTCCCCCAGCAAACGGATCCTCACGCCCTCGCGGAAATTGGGCACGATCGAATGCTTGAGGCTGCGTTCCATTGCCGCCAGCTCCGGAGCGGCCTTCACCGGCACGATCACGTTCTGGTTCACCGGCAGATTGCCGACCGCCCGCAACATCAGGTTGTTCTGGCTGAAGTCGTTGAGCACGAACAGGGCAAAGCGTTCGGCCAGCCCCCGCTGCACCGGGGTGGAATCCCGGCCGAAACTGATCAGCAGCAACCGGGCCATCGGCTCAGCCGGTTCGTCTTCGTCCACCCCGGGCAGCACCGCCACCGCCAGGTCCTTGCCCAGGGCGCGTTTCAGCCGGGGAATCGCCGTGGCATTGCAACTGATCCAGTCGAACTGGCGGTTCTGCAGACCCTGCACCAGCTCTTCGGAAGAATCCAGAAACTGGATATTGGGATTCACGTTGGCCCGATACAGCCAGCGCAGCCAGGCCAGCACGTATCCCCGATCCACCGACCCCAGCGGCTTGCGCCCCTCGACCCGAGCCGGTTCATCAATCAGCTCCAGGATCGGACGCCCGGCCCGGAAGCCGGTGGTGGTCCAGAGCAGTTCGTCCATGGCCAGGGGCAGCCCCACCTGGGTGCCGTTCTCGGCCCGCAGCAGCAGCTCGGCGATCGTGGCCGGTGCTGCCGGCACCCGGCGGCGGTTGTAACAGGCGAGATTCGGCTGGAGCAGAAATGGCAGGGCCCGGAAGTGGTTGCCATCGCGAAAGCGCGAAAGAAAGCGGATCCGCAGGGGATCGAGCTGCTGGGGCTCCAGACCGCTCGCCTTGGTGAGGCCCTCGGAGGCCAGAACGGCAGCCGCTGCCGCGCGGGTGATGATCAGATCAGGGCTGGCCCCCAGGGCTGCCCGCTCCCGCAGGGTGACCACCACATCGGCTTCGTTCACGAAGCGCAGATGCAGGTTCACGCCGGGATTCACCCGCATGAACTCCTGCACCATGCTGGAGGTGAGTTTCTGGATGCTGGCCTGGGCCAGCTTGTCCGAACCCTGGCCGGCGGAGATCAGGATCTGCAGGTTGCCGGGCGTGTTGAAGCGGAGCTGTCTGGCCCCACAGCCGCCGAGCAGCAAGGCGAGGGCGAGCAGAGCCGGGAAGGAGCCGAAGGGGGAAGGAAGCCGAAGCTGAAACCTCCGCATTATCAGTAGACCATCGCCTGGGCCGTGAATTCATCCAGCTCGAAACGGTGGGCCCCCGTCTCCGGGCTCACCACCACCATCCGCAGCCGTTCGCCCTGCAGCCCCTCCCTGGAGGAGGTGGTGGTACCGATCTCCTCGCCCTTGGCATCCAGCACCTTGAAGGTGGCGCGCACATTGCCGCAGGGACGGTCCTTGCAATAGACCTCAAACACCTGGGCCTTGCCGCCTCCGAACAGCTTGGGAGGGTTGCAATCCTCCGTGCACCAGCGGGTGAGCACGCCTTCGGCGCTCTGCTTCCAGCCCAGGGTGGCGAGCTGTTCGCGCTCCTGTTCCCGCAGCTCCTGAGCGGTGGGTTTCTGCTGGGAGCGGAAGCTGTAACCCCAGTAGAAACCTCCCCCGAGTGCCGCCAGACCGGCGACCAGCAGAGGCACGAGCGCATCGAAGAAGCCCCGTTTGTGGCGGGACTCCGAGCGGGAAGAATCGTCAGGACGAACCATGAAGCAGGCAGAAATCAGGGCGAGCAAGCCGGGCCCAGGCTATGCATTCAACGTGAAACCGCCACATTTTGTCGCCGTTCCGCCCGCCACAGGCGCCAGCGCACCTGCAGATCGGCGGGGGTGTAGACCACGATCGGCAGGCGGGAGTCGTAGGGCAGCACGAACGGCTTGCTCCCCATCACCACGAAGCCGCGGCGCAAGCCTTCCCCTGGAGGGCAGGCTTTGCGGGTGGAGACCACCGGGCCCACCGACCCCACCCGATAGAGGCTGTAGCCCCAGCCGGGGATCGACTGGCGCCGCAGCCGTCCACTGAAGTGGTGGAGGTTGCAGTCGATCTCCTGCTCGCGACCCACGATCAGTTCCACCTTCCAGTCGGCGGGCTCCGAGGAAAGCTGCGGATCCCGGCTTGTGGGCGGCGTGGCGGGCAGCTCGATCACCCAGCGGCGCTCTCCGGCAGCGGCGGCAGGCCAGGCGCGCAGATCCGCCGGAGCCGCGGCCTGCGCTCCGGGGGACAGCAGCACAGGGGCCGTCAGCAGAACCGCCGCCCCCAGAAGGGCGGCACGGAAGGGGGAGGGCATCGGGGAAGAGGCGATGCATGCATGTTGGCGGCAGGCGGCGGCCATGGCACGATCGACCCACCCCTTCCTCCAGGCCCACAGCGCCCTCCCCCCGGTGCCCACCGCCATCGCCCTGCTCTCCGGCGGCCTCGATTCAGCCACCGCGGCCGCCCTGGCAATCGAAGCCGGCGACCGGGTGATCGGCCTCTCCTTCGACTACGGCCAGCGGCACCGTCGCGAACTGGCGGCGGCTTCCCAGCTGGCCACGGCCCTCGGCCTGGCGGAACACCACACCATCGCCGTGGACCTGGCCCGCTGGGGCGGCTCCTCGCTCACCGACCCCCAGCTACCGATCCCCAGCGATGGGGTGGAGGCCGGGGTGATCCCCTCCACCTACGTGCCCGGTCGCAACACGGTGTTCATCGCCCTGGGGCTGAGCCTGGCAGAAGCCCGCAGCGCCGCCCGGCTGGTGCTGGGGGTGAACGCGGTCGATTACTCCGGCTATCCGGACTGCCGCCCCGACTACCTCGGCGCCTGGCAGACCCTGGCCGACCTGGCCACCAAGGCCGGCCGCGAGGGCCATGGGGCCCGGCTCTGGGCGCCCCTGGTGACCTGGACCAAGACCCGGATCGTGCAGGAGGCCCTGCGGCTCGGGGTGCCGATCGAGACCACCTGGAGCTGCTACGGAGGCGGCGCCAGCCCCTGCGGCGTCTGCGACAGCTGCCGCATCCGTGATGCCGCCCTGGTGGAGGCGGGCCGCCCCGACCTGGCCAGCAGCGGCGGCGCAGACGCGTGAGACAACCCCTGGCCTGGCGCGATCCCTGGGCGGTGGTCACGGCGCTGGCGCGGGAGCTGGGCCAGGACGGTCTGGTTTTCCTCGACGCGGACGGCAGCGAATTCGGCCGCCACGCCGTACTGGGGGTCACCCCGCTGGAGGTGGTGATCTGTCGGGGGCTGGCGGGGGAGCGCGGCAGCCAGGATCCCTTCGCCGCCCTGGACCGCCTCCGCTCCGGGGGGGGCTCCTGGCTGGGCTGGCTTTCCTACGAAGCGGCGAGCTGGGTGGAGCCGGCCGACCACTGGCAGCCCAGCGACATGGCCACGCTGCGGGCCAGCCGCCACGATCCCCTGATCCACTTCGACCTGCACGAACAGCGCCTGTGGCTGGAGGGCGAGGATCCCGGCAGGCTCGCCGACCTGAGCCACACGCTCGAGCGGGTCTGCCCCCCGGCAGCGGAGCCCCCGGCGCCGGAGCCCCCGGAGCGGCAGCGGAGCGAGGCAGCCGGGGCGGCCATCGAGGCCCAGGCCTGGACCTGGCACACCCCCCCCGAACACTTCGCCGTCCAGGTGGGTCTGCTGCTGGAACGAATCGCAGCCGGCGATCTGTTCCAGGCCAACCTCACCGCCTGCTGCGAAACCGAACTGGCGGCCCCACCCGATCCCCTGGCCCTCCACGCCCGGCTGCGGCGCCACTGTCCCGCCCCGTTCGGCGGCGTGGCGATCGCCGGCGATGAGGCGGTGGTCTCGGCCTCACCGGAGCGCTTCCTGAAGCTCGAGGCCGATGGCCTGGTGGAGACCCGACCGATCAAGGGCACCCGCCCCCGCTTTGCCGATCCGGCCGCCGATGCCGCCAGTGCCGCCGCCCTGATCAGCGACCCGAAGGACCGGGCCGAGAACGTGATGATCGTGGACCTGCTGCGCAACGACCTCGGGCGGGTGTGTGTGCCGGGCTCGATCGAGGTGCCCCAGTTGCTGGGCCTGGAGTGCTACACCCAGGTGCACCACCTCACCTCGGTGGTAAGGGCCCGGCTGCGGCCCGAGTGCAACGTGGTGGATCTGCTGCGGGCCTGCTGGCCAGGGGGCTCGATCAGCGGGGCCCCGAAGGTGCGCGCCTGCCGCCGGCTCGACGGGCTGGAGCCGGTGCCGCGCGGCCCTTACTGCGGCTCCCTCTTCCACCTCGGGGCCGATGGCCGCTTCGACAGCAGCATCCTGATCCGCAGCGTGATGGTCAAAGGCCGCCGGCTGCGGGTGCATGCCGGCGGAGGGATCGTGGCCGATTCCGACCCCGCCGGCGAGGCCGAGGAAATGGGCTGGAAAATCCGCCCCCTGCTGGAGGCCCTCGCCTGAACGCATGAACCCTGACCGCCCCTGCCGGTCGATCGCCTGGCTCGACACCCCGGAGGGCGACGCCTGGGGCAGCCCCGACAGCCTGGCCCTGCCCCTGGGCGACCGGGGCCTGCTGCTGGCGGACGGCCTGTTCGAGACCGTGCTTGTGGAGGACGGCGAACCGAGGCTGTTGGAGGAGCATCTGCAGCGGTGGCAGCGCTCCGCCGCTCTGCTGGGGCTGGCGCCGCCCCCGGATCGCCGGCGCCTCCTGCCCCTGGTGCGGGAGGCGGTGCAGCGCAGCGGCATCGGCCAGGGGGCCCTGCGGCTCAACTGGAGCCGCGGCAGCGGCGGGCGGGGTCTGGATCTGCCGGAGGCAAGGCCCGGCGAAGCGCCGCCCTTGCCGCGCTTCTGGCTGCAGCTCTCGGCCTGGCAGCCCGACTTCCAGCCGGTCAGCACGATCGTGAGCCGCTGGGAACGCCGCAACGCCGCCAGCCGCCTGAGCCGATGCAAGACCTTCGCCTACGGCGGCTCGATCCAGGCCCGCCGCGAGGCCCGCGAGGCGGGCGCCGAAGACGCCCTGCTGCTCAGCACCACGGGCGAGCTCTGCTGCGGCACCGCTGCCAACCTACTGGTGATCGTGCAGGGACGCTGGCTGACGCCCCCCGACACCAGCGGCTGCCTGCCGGGGGTGATGCGGCAGCGGGCCCTGGCCGGGGGAAGGGCCATCGAAGCATCGATCAGCCCCGACACCCTGGCCGGCAGCGAGGGGGTGCTGCTGATCAACAGCCTCAGCTGCCGGCCCATTCACCGGGTGGACGATCTGCCGCTACCCCGGATCCCGGCGGCAGCGGCGGCAGAGCTCTGGCGGCAGCTTTTCAGCGACAGCCCTGCACAGAGACTCGATAGGTGAAACCGGTGGCGGCCATGTTGCTGCTGGAGCCCACCTTGATGTTCACCTGGCTCACCTGCTTGCCGGGCACCGTGGGCACCAGCTTGCCTCCGCCGGTTCCAGGCTGGGGGGTGATGTTGCCATTGAACACCCGCAGACTGGAGCCGTCGGTGAACTTCAGGTAAGCCTGCACCGGATAGGTGGCACTCACTGAAGAATCAGCGGTAAAAAACAACTTATAGCCGCGATAGGGCTTGGTTACGAAGAAATCAGTGTTCCAGTTGGGCTTGCCGAGCGGATTGCCAAGGCTGATCGTCTTGGTGACAATCGGATTGACTCCATCTCCCCCAACCGGGGAGAGGAATTCACAGCTTTCGGCAGTGGCGGCGGGAGCGAGGCTGAGGCTGAGCGCACCGCAGAAGGCCAGGATCAACCCGGGTCGCGAACAGGAAAGGCTCATCGGAACAGAACTCCGGAGAATTTCAGCGTACCCAGCGATTCGCGGAGGAACACGGATCGAAACAATCATGCAGCGGAGACGGAAACCAGGCCAGAGGATCAGACGCTGAGGAAGCGGTCGATCACCTCCTTGCTCAGATCGGCGGTCGGTCCACTGGCGACCACGCCGCCCTTCTGCATCGCGTAATACCAGTCGGCCTGCCGCACAAAATGCAGGTGCTGCTCCACCAGCAGCACGCTGATGCCGGTGGTCTCAATGATCCGGCGCACGGCCCGCTCGATGTCGAGCACCACGGAGGGTTGGATGCCTTCGGTGGGTTCATCGAGCAGCAGCAGCCGCGGCTTGCCGAGCAGGGCACGGGCAATGGCAAGCTGCTGCTGCTGCCCCCCGGAGAGATCGCCGCCGCGACGGGCGAGGAACTTCTCGAGGATCGGAAACAGCTCGAAGACCACCGGGTCGATGTGGCGGTTGCGGCCCATGCCGCCCGGCAGGGCCTCCAGGCCGAGCAGCAGGTTTTCGCGCACCGTGAGCTGGGGAATGATCTCCCGCCCCTGGGGCACATAACCGATACCGGCCCGGGCCCGGCGGTGGGGCGCCAGAGCGGAGACTTCCTCCCCGCCGAACCACAGGGAGCCGCTGCGCTGCCGCAACAGACCCACCAGGGTCTTGAGCAGAGTGGTCTTGCCCACGCCATTGCGGCCGATCAGGCAGACCATCTGGCCCGGTTTCACGTTGAGGTCGACATCCCGCAGGATATGACTCTCACCGTAGTAGACATTGAGGCCATCAACATCGAGCAGGGCCTCGGCATTGCCGGACCGCTGCTGACCGAGGGGCTGGGGGAGAACAGTCATCGCGTCGGGAGTGGGGAAGGGCTCAGTCGGATTCACGGCCGAGGTAGACCTCGATCACCCGCGGGTCGCTCTGCACGGCATCCATCGACCCTTCACAGAGCACATGGCCCTCATGCAGCACCGTGACGGGAGCCTGGAGGTCGCGGATGAACTCCATGTCGTGCTCGATCACCAGCACGGTGTGATCGCCGCTGAGCTGGCGGAGCAGGTCGGCGGTGCGTTCGGTCTCCTCATCGGTGAGGCCGGCCACCGGTTCATCGACCAGCAGCAGTTCGGGGCTCTGGGCCACCAGCATCGCGATCTCCAGCCACTGCTTCTGGCCGTGGGAAAGGCCGCCGGCGAGCTGATTGGCCTGGGGCTCCAGCCCCACCACCCCCAGCAGATGCTGCACCCGGTCCACCGACTCGGAATCAAGGCGACCGAACAACAGATCCAAAGGGGAGGAGCGACGGCTCACGGCCAACTCCAGATTGCGACGGGGGGAAAGGTTCTGATACACCCGCGGCGTCTGAAACTTGCGGCCGATCCCCAGCCGGGCGATGCGATGTTCGGCGGTTCCCACCAGCGAACGACCACGGAAACGCACATCGCCGCGGGTGGGGCGCACCTTGCCGGTGATCACATCAAGGAAGGTGGTCTTGCCGGCACCGTTGGGGCCGATCACCGCCCGCAGTTCGCCGGACTGAAGCGAGAGGTTGAGATCATTGAGGGCCCAGAAGCCATCGAAACTCACACTCACGCCCTGCAGTTCAAGCAGCGGCGTCATGAATCACCTCCTTTGGCACGACGGGCTTCGATGGCACGCTTTTCGGCCTGAATGTCCGGATCGAATTCGAGGCCTGGATAGGTGCTGACGGCGGGGGGCAGGCCGAGCATCGCCTTGAGGCGACCCAGACCACCCTGGCGCCACCAGCCCACCAGCCCATCGGGAAGGGCGGTGACCACCAGCAGGAACAGGCCCCCCTGGATGAACAACCAGGTTTCGGGAAGCTGCTCGCTGATCAGGCTCTTGGCGTAGTTGATCACCACCGCGCCAAGAATGGCGCCGAGCAGGGTGCCGCGTCCGCCGACCGCCACCCAGATCACCATCTCGATCGAGAACGGCACCGCCATGTACTGGGGCGACACAATCCCCGACTGCACGGTGTACAGCGCTCCACTGATACCGGCCAGGGCGCCGGCCACGGTGAACACCACGGTCTTGTAGGCCGTGGGGTTGTAACCGGTGAAGCGCAGTCTCGGTTCATCGTCGCGCACGGCAGTGAGCGCATCGCCGAAGCGACCGCTGGTCAGCCAGCGGCAGAGGAACCAGGCGCCGATCACCACCAGCAAGGTCAACCAGAACAGAATCCTCTGCATCGAATCCGATCCCACCAGCTGCCCGAAGATGCGGGCGGTATCGGTCTTGAGGCCGTTGGTGCCGTTGATCAACTTCTGCTGGCCGTTGAAGAAGTTGAAGAACACCAGCAGGGCGGCCTGGGTGAGGATCGAGAAGTACACCCCCTTGATCCGGTTGCGGAACACCAGATAGCCCAGCACCCCGGCCACGATCGCCGGAATCACCCAGATCGCCAGGAAGGTGAACAGCGGTGAGGTGAACGGCTGCCAGAAGGCGGGAAGTTCCTTGACGCCATAAAGACTGAAAAACTCCGGCAGCTGGCCAGGCTCCAGGGAAGTGAGCTGCAGGTGCATGCCGAGGGCATAGCCGCCGAGGGCGAAGAAGATCCCCTGGCCGAGGCTCAGCAGACCGGTGTAGCCCCAGATCAGATCCACCCCGAGGGCGACGATGCCGAGGGAGAGAAAGCGACCGAGCAGGTTGAGACGGAAAGGCGGCAGAACCGCCGGCAGGATCACGGCGGCCGCCGCCAGCAGCACCCAGGGCCACCAACGGGGCAGTTTGCTCAGGAAAGACATCGATCAGGCCTCCACCATGCGTCCCTTCTGCGGGAAGAGTCCGGCCGGCCTGAACTGCAGGAAGGCCACGATCAGGGCGAAGACGAGCACCTTGGCCATCGAGGTGGTGGCGAAAAAGGTGATCAGCTGATTCAGGGCTGCGGGCATCGAGGGCCAGAGCAGCAGCAGCGAACCGGAGCCGATCACATAGCTGAGTACCCCGATGCCGAGGGCGGCGACCACGGTGCCGAGCAGCTTGCCGACACCACCGAGCACCACCACCATGAAGCAATCCACGATGTAGTTGCCGCCGAGGTTCGGGCCCACCGAGCCCAGCAGGGTGACCGCCACGCCGGCAACGCCGGCCAGGCCCGAACCCACCAGGAAGGTGAGGGCATCAACGCTTTCGGTGGGGATGCCGAGACAGCTGCTCATCGAGCGGTTCTGGGTGACGGCACGGATCCGGATTCCCCAGACGCTCTTCTGCAGGAACCAGTGCACCGCTGCCAGCGAAATCGCCGTGAGCGCGATGATGAACAGACGGGCGGTGGGCATGGTCACCCCCCCCAGGTCGATCGAACCGCGCAACCACTGGGGCGCCGTGACATCAATGTTGCGGGCGCTGAACCAGGGGCGGTCGAAGGCGGGAAGGGTGCCGAGGGCGGAAGCCAGGCCCACGCCCAGACCACCCGCCAGCAACCAACGCCCCACTGCCAGCAACGGAGTCCAGCGTTTCTGCCACCAGCGCGCCGGGGTGAAGCGGGGGGCCAGCAGCCCCAAGGCGATCGCCGCCAGCAGGCCGAGGATGAAGGCACTGGAGACCGAGCGCACGAACTGCTGCAGGATCAGACTCACGCCCCAGGTGGCCAGCAGGGTTTCCAGTGGGCGTCCATAGAGGCGCCGGATCACTGTTTTTTCCAGCAGCAGGCCAGCCAACCCGCTCACCAGAAAGGCGATCGGAATGGAGATCAGGATGTACATCGGGAACAGCCCCTGCAGGGGGCCGTTCTTGAGCAGGTTCTGCACCACGAAGGTGGTGTAGGCGCCAAGCATCATCAACTCGCCATGGGCCATGTTGATGACGCCCATGAGACCGAAGACCACAGCCAGGCCAAGGGCTGCCAGCATCAGCACCGAGCCGATGGCCAGGCCATTGAAGAGCGTATCGAGTAAAGCTGTCATGGTGTCCCGCAGGGGACCTGCAAAGGAAAAAAGGGGGGAACCTGCGTCCCCCCCGATGAACGATGGGCGGATCCGCCTAGGAACTCAGAGCTTGAACTTGCCGGCGTCAGGACGCTTCTGCGTCCAGTCGCAGGTGTAGCCCTTGGTTTCAGGCACGAACTGGTTCCAGGCCACAGGCTTCACGAAGCCCTTGTTCTCCAGGATCTTGAACATGCCATCCTTCTGCACCTCACCGATCAGCACCAGCTTCTCGATGTGATGGTTGGGCTGCACGGTCACCCGTCCTTCGGGAGCGTCGAAGCTCACACCCACCATCGCTTCGCGCACCTTGTTGTCGTCCACGCTGTTGGCCTTCTCGGCCGCCAGCTTCCAGAGGTACACCATGGTGTAGGCAGCTTCAGCCGGATCATTGGTGACCCGGTTGGCGCCGTACTTGGCCTTGAAATCGGCGGTGAACTTCTTGGAGGCAGGGGTATCCAGGCTCTGGAAGAAGTTCCAGGCGGCGTAGGTGCCTTCGAGGTACTCGGGACCGATGGCGGCCACTTCCTCTTCAGCGATCGAGAAGCTCATGATCGCGTAGCCGTTGGCCGGGGTGATGCCGGCTGCCTTCATCTGCTTGAAGAAGGCCACGTTGCTGTCGCCATTGAGGGTGTTGACGATCACACCACCCTTGGGCAGAGCCTGTTTGATCTTGGCGATGATCGGGGCCACCTCGGTGTTGCCGAGGGGCAGATAATCCTCACCCACCACCTTGCCGCCCTGGGCTTTGAGCTGCTCCTTCATGATGGTGTTGGCGGTACGTGGATACACGTAATCCGAACCCACCAGGAAGAAGTCCTTGCCCTTGTTCTTCAGCAGCCATTCCACGGCAGGCTCAGCCTGCTGATTGGGGGTGGCACCGGTGTAGAAGATGTTCTTCGAACACTCCTGACCTTCGTACTGAATCGGGTAGAAGAGGAAGGCATCCTTGGCCTCATACACCGGCAGCATCGCCTTGCGGCTGGCGGAGGTCCAACCGCCGAACACCACAGCCACCTTGTCCTGGTCGATCAGCTTCTTCGACTTCTCAGCGAAGGTGGGCCAGTCGGAAGCGCCGTCCTCTTCGATCGGCACGATCTTCAGCTTCTTGCCTTCGACCGTGACACCGCCGGCCTTGTTGATCTCATCGATCGCCATCAGTTCGGCTTCGGCCACCGTGTTTTCGGAGATGGCCATCGTGCCGGAGCGAGAGTGGAGGATGCCCACTTTCACTTCACCGTCAAAATTGCCGCCCCCACCGGTGGTGGATTCTCCGCCGCCACCGCCGCAGGCCACCAGGGAAAGCGAGGTGGCCAGTGCGGTCGCACCACCAATCAGCCGCAGGGAGGGCTTCCTCATCGGCAATGGCGTCATGAACATGCTCCTGTGAAGTGGAACGCCACGAATGCCATCAAGCACTCGAAACGCAGACAGGCGGAACGTATCGACGAGGCGGACCACGCCTTGGTAGCGGCTGCTACTGATTGTTCAACTGAGCACAAAACAGGAGCGCCGGCTTGAGACGGACCTCCGTCATCCCGGTAGCTGTTGCGACAGAAATGCCTCAACCCTCTCCACGCCTTCGCCGCTGTGCAGGTTGGTGAAGCACCAGGGACGGCCCTGGCGCATCCGCTCGGTATCCCGCTCCATCACCTCCAGGCTGGCCCCCACCAGCGGGGCCAGGTCGATCTTGTTGATCACCAGCAGATCGGATCGGGTGATGCCCGGCCCCCCCTTGCGAGGGATCTTGTCACCGGCGGCCACATCGATCACGTAAATGCAGAGATCCACCAGCTCCGGGCTGAAGCTGGCGGCCAAATTGTCGCCACCACTCTCGACCAGCACCAGGTCGAGGTCGGGGAAAGCCTGCTCGAGCTCATGCACGGCGGCCCGGTTGATCGAACAGTCCTCCCGGATGGCGGTGTGGGGGCAGCCGCCGGTCTCGACGCCGCGGATCCGCTCGGGCGCCAGAGCCCCGACCCGGGTGAGGAACTGGGCATCCTCCTGGGTGTAGATGTCGTTGGTGACCACGGCGAGCTGGAGCCGATCCCGCAGCCGCCGGCAGAGCACCTCCACCAGGGCCGTCTTGCCCGATCCCACCGGCCCGGCCACCCCCACCCGCAGGCGACTCATCGCTCCCTCCGATGCGCCACCAGCCTATGGGTGGGAATTGGGCTTTGGGCTGTCCTCAGCTGCGGAACAGACGGGAATAGAGCTCGGCATGCCCCAGCTGGGCCAGGCCGGCGCCGACACCGCCGCTGGCCAGGGTCCAGGGGTCGGCCCCCACCAGCAGCCGCGAACGCTCCACGATCAGCGGCGCCAGGGCGAGTTGGAGCCGCTGGGCCTGGCTGGCGCCGAGTGGCACCAGCCGCACCGCAGCGCTCAACTGGTTCGCCACCCAGCTGAACAGAAAGCCCTCCACCAGCTCCAGCGACTCCAGCTCCAGGCAAAGCCCCGCCCAGGCCCAGGCCGCCGGCCAGCCCAGCCGGGGCGTCGGGCTGATCGGCGCCGGCGGCAGGGGCCAGCCCAGCTCGGCGACCAGCTCCAGCAAGGACTGCCCCATCTGCCGTTGCTGGGCACGCAGTTCGGCTGATTCCCTCTGGGCCAGCAGCCAGCCATCGAGATCCACCACCGCCGCAAGGGCGGTGGGATCGGCCTCGCAGCGCCAGCGATGCAGCGCCTTGCCCAGGGGGCCGAGGGCCGCCGCTTCGATCGTGAGGGCACCCCGCTCCAGTTCGGCCGCCAGCCAATCCTCCACAGCCCGGACATCGGAGAGCCGGCCGGACTGGACCAGCACCTCCAGCCCCTCGGAGTAGCTGAAGCCCCCCACCGGCAGGGCCGGGCTCACCAGTTGGAGCAGATGCAGCAGACGGGCGGTCACGGGCGGGGATGGTGATGGTCGTGGTGGTCGTGATGGTGGTGGCCGTGATCCCCTGCATAGGCGCCTCCCTCCGGCAGGAACGGCGCCTGGCAGCGCTCCAGCAGCAGCCCGCGACGCGCCAGCAGATCAGCCAGCACCGGGTCATCGAGCAGGCGCAGTTCCTCCAGGCGCACCTCCAGCGCCACGTGGCGGTTGCCCAGGTGATAGGCCGCCCGCAGCAGCTCCAGCCGATCCACGCTGCGCACCACCAGCAGCGCTTCCGGCGCCGCCTCCACCTGCACCGGTGGCCCCTGCTCCCCGGCGGCAGCCAGCCATTCCCCGGGCTCCAGGGCCTCGCCCCGGGGCAGCTGCAGCAGCAGCTCCACGCCACAGCCGCTGCGGCGTCTTCCCCGCAGCCGGGTGCGTTCCTCGGCAGCGAGGGGAAGGCGCAGGGCGGCGGCGGTCCCCTGCGGGGGAGGCATCCGTCTGCGGGTGAGCACCAGGGGAACCGTGCCCATGGAGTCCATGGTGTCCATGCCCTTGCTGGCCTCCTGCCGTGCACACCCTCCAGAGTGTGGCGGTTCTTCCGGCCCCTCGGTTCCCGATGCAGGACCTCCCCACCGCCTGGCACGGGCGCGCCGAGCTGCAGTTCCGGTGGAGCGGGGAACACACCATCCACCAGGGGGGCGCCCAGTCCCCCCTGAAGCTGCAACGGGCCTTCCCCAGAGCGGATGGACGCTGCGAGCTGCCGGTGCTGCACACCGCCGGCGGCCTGGTGGGGGGCGACCGGCTCAGCCTCAGCGCCGATCTGGGGCCCGGCAGCCGGGTGCTGCTCACGAGCGTGGCGGCCCAGAAGGTGTATGGCTCGGTGGGCCGCCTGCGCCGGGCTCCCCAGGGGGACTGGGCCCGGCAGGAGCTGGAATTTCAGCTGGCGGCGGAGGCCGACCTCGAATGGCTGCCCCAGGAACTGGTGGTGTTCGCAGGCGGCCTGTTCGAGCAGCGTGCCCGGGTGGATCTGGCCCCCAGCGCCAGCTGGCTGGGGGCCGAAGTGGTGCGGCTCGGACGCACCGCCGCCGGTGAGGGCCTGGGCCCGGGATGCTGGCGTTCCCTGCTGGAGATCCGGCGCGGGGATCCTGGAGCGGGGCGCTGGGAGCTGGTGGACCGCCTGGAGCTGGGGGAGGCCGCCCTGGAGAGTCCCCATGGCCTGGCAGGGCAACCGGTGTTCGGTTCCCTGGTCTGGGCCGCGCCGCAGCCGCTGACGGGGGAACCACTGCGCGGGCTGCTGGAGGACTGCCGCCGGGCCCGCGCCGGCCTGGAGGGCGAGATGGCCTGCGGAGCCCTGGAGCAGGGACTGGTGGCGCGCTACCGGGGCCCCTCGAGCACGGCCGCCCGCCTCTGGATCACCCGGATCTGGGCGCGGATCCGCCAGGAGCGAGGCCTCAGCCCGCCGGAATGGCCGCGGGTGTGGCCCTTCCAGGAACAAGCGCCTGCGGAGCAGGGGACGGCGGCGCCATTCCCGTACGCAGGGTGAGCACGCAGGCCTCGAGATCGTCCCGCGATGGCGGCGGCGGCAGACCGGGCTGACGGGGCCAGACGGCCAGAAGCCCTTCGGCGTTGGGGTGCAGCACCAGCTTCTCGGGAGCCACCCGCCCAAGAAACGACATCACCAGCGACACCCCGGGCCGGGGCACGTCCACCCGTTCAGCGACCCGCAGCACCGACTCCACCACCACCCCGCGCAACAGCAGCGGCGGCGGCGGCGCCGGCGAGAAGGGAGGCGGCACCGGCGCCGGGGAAGAGAGCAGAGGTGCGGAGGACTCCGACGGCGAAGACGAAGACGAAGGCGAAGGCGAAGGCGAAGGCGACACCAGGGTCAGCTGGGATCCCTGCTGCCCGAGCTCCAGCTGCTCCAGGACCCCGGCAGCAACCCCCCGGGCCAGGGCCGAAGGCAAACGGGCGCAGGCAGGTGTGGCCACCACCCGATAGCGACCGGCCAGAGACCGGAAGCCCCGCTGCTCGATCGCGGTGCCGTAAATCGTGCGCCTGCGCCGCAGCTCCGCCTCCACGGCACGGGAACCACCTGGCTTCACCTCTCCGCCGCGCAGGATCAGCGTGCCGCCGCGCCGGACCAGGGGGATCTCCGCCAGCACCGTGTCAACGAACAGGGCAGCCTCGGCCAGCTCGGCCGCCGTCGCCTTGGTCAGGGCCTGCTGCAGCAGGGGCAGATCAGCGGCCGAGAGCGGGGCAGCAGGAGCCGGGGCCGCCGCCAGCCACAGTGCGCCCACGATGGCCAGCTGCGGTGCCAATGCGCCCATTCCCCTCGCCCGCGAACAGGCACGAACGTAACCGTGGAAGTCCACCCCAGTTCGGGCTAAGAAAGGCAGAAGGCGCAAGCGACCATGCATCTGAGCCCCCAGGAAAAGGACAAGCTGCTGATCGTGACCGCAGCGCTGCTGGCCGAACGGCGCCTCAACCGCGGCCTGCGGCTCAACCACCCGGAGGCGGTGGCCTGGCTGAGTTTCCAGGTGCTGGAAGGGGCCCGCGATGGCAAGAGCGTGGCCGAACTGATGCGGGAAGGCACCACCTGGCTGAGCCGCGAGCAGGTGATGGAGGGCATTCCGGAGCTGGTGCACGAGGTGCAGATCGAGGCCGTCTTCCCCGACGGCACCAAACTCGTGACCCTGCACGATCCGATCCGATAGATCCGATCCGCTGAATCCGATAGAACGGACAGACGGCCCTCCGCCCCCACCCCCGAGGCCCCCCCTGATTCCCGGCGAGCTGCTGCCGGAACCCGGTGAGCTCGAACTGAATGCGGGGCGTCCCGTGACCGTGCTGACCGTGGCCAACAGCGGCGACCGCCCTGTGCAGGTGGGGTCCCATTACCACTTCCATGAAGCCAACGGCGCCCTGCAGTTCGACCGCGAGGCCGCCCACGGGCTGCGCCTCGACATCCCCGCCGGCACCGCAATCCGCTTCGAGCCCGGCGACAGCCGCGAGGTGCAGCTTGTGCCCTACGCCGGGGAACGCCGGGTGTTCGGCTTCAACGGCCTCGTGAACGGTCCCCTGGACTGACCCACCCTCCCTTCGCCACCAGCCCCGTTCTGAGCCCGCGATGCCCTACCGGATCTCCCGCCGCGCCTACGCCGAGACCTACGGCCCCACCACCGGTGACCGACTGCGGCTGGCCGACACCGAACTGATCCTGGAGGTGGAGAAGGACTTCACCACCTACGGCGACGAGGTGAAGTTCGGCGGCGGCAAGGTGATCCGCGATGGCATGGGCCAGGCCCAGACCACCCGGGCGGAGGGAGCCGTGGACACGGTGATCACCAACGCCCTGATCCTCGACTGGTGGGGGATCGTCAAGGCCGACATCGGTCTGCGGGACGGCCGGATCGTGGCCATCGGCAAGGCGGGCAACCCTGACACCCAGGCCGGGGTGACGATCGTGGTGGGTCCGGGCACCGAAGCGATCGCCGGCGAGGGCCACATCGTGACCGCCGGCGCCATCGACACCCACATCCACTTCATCTGCCCCCAGCAGGTGGAAACGGCCCTGGCCAGTGGGGTGACGACGCTGCTGGGCGGCGGCACCGGCCCGGCCACCGGCACCAACGCCACCACCTGCACCCCCGGCGCCTTCCACCTGGCCCGCATGCTCCAGGCCGCCGAAGGGCTGCCGATCAACCTGGGCTTCTTCGGCAAGGGCAACGCCAGCACCCCCGGGGCCCTGGAGGAGCAGATCCGGGCCGGTGCCTGCGGCCTCAAGCTGCACGAGGACTGGGGCACCACCCCCGCCGCCATCGACTGCTGCCTGACGGTGGCGGATCGCTTCGATGTGCAGGTGTGCATCCACACCGACACCCTCAACGAGGCCGGCTTCGTGGAGGACACGATCCGCGCCATCGGCGGCCGCACGATCCACACCTTCCACACCGAAGGGGCCGGCGGCGGCCACGCGCCGGACATCATCAAGATCTGCGGCGAGGCCAACGTGCTGCCCAGCAGCACCAACCCCACCCGGCCCTACACCCGCAACACGCTCGAGGAGCACCTCGACATGCTGATGGTGTGCCACCACCTTGATCCGCGCATCCCCGAAGACGTGGCCTTCGCCGAATCGCGCATCCGCCGCGAGACGATCGCCGCCGAGGACATCCTGCACGACATCGGCGCCTTCTCGATCATCGCCAGCGACTCCCAGGCCATGGGGCGGGTGGGCGAGGTGATCACCCGCACCTTCCAGACCGCCCACAAGATGAAGGTGCAGCGGGGTGCCCTGGCGGAGGACTCCAGCCGCAACGACAACACCCGCCTGAAGCGCTACATCGCCAAGGTGACGATCAACCCGGCGATCGCCCATGGCGTCGACAGCCAGGTGGGCTCAGTGGAGGTGGGCAAGCTGGCGGATCTGGTGCTGTGGAAACCGGGCTTCTTCGGCGTCAAGCCCGAGCTGGTGCTCAAAGGCGGATCGATCGTGTGGGCCCAGATGGGCGATGCCAATGCCTCGATCCCCACCCCCGGGCCCGTCCATGGCCGGCCGATGTTCGCCGCGTTCGGCGCCGCCCTGGCCCCCAGCTGCCTCACCTTCGTGAGCCAGGCCGCCCTCGACGACGACCTGCCGCGGAAGCTGGGGCTGCGGCGCGCCTGCGTGCCGGTGGTGAACACGCGCGGCATCGGCAAGGCGGCGATGCACAACAACGACAGCCTGCCGAAGGTGGAGGTGGATCCGCAGACCTACGAGGTGTTCGCGGATGGCGAGCTGCTCACGTGCGAGCCGGCCGAGGTGCTGCCGATGGCCCAGCGCTATTTCCTGCTCTGATTGCTGCCGGCACGAATTCCTGCAAGCACTGCTTACTGGAAAGGACGCCGGTCGTTCCAGACCGCATCCCAGGAATCCTGCTCCGGCAGATCCCGCCGGCGGGTGCGACGCTCCAGCTCCAGCTCGGGGGGGGTGCCGAGGGGCACTGAAAAGGCCACCCCGCAGGTGGAGAACATCCTGCTCTTCACGAACCAGCGCAGTTCCGCCTGCAGATAATCCCGACCGAAGGCGGGATGGGTGCGCACATCCAGCATGAGCAGCTGACCCACCTGGAACGGGTGCTGGTCGCTGATCATCAGGCACATGCCGCCGGCACCGATGTCGAGGATGTCAGCCATGAACCAGGGGGTCATCGGCCGCTGTACCTCATCCAGCAGCACCATGGTCACCGGACGGCAGGACTGCACGGAGCGGCGTTGATCACGACGCATGTCCCGCGAAGAGGAGGGGCTGATGTCATTGATCACGCTGCCCACCTCCACCTCCTTCAGCACCTCGGTCACACGGGCGGCAGAGAGGGGGGGCGGAGGTGGGGGCAACAGACTTGATGGAGGCTGCGGAGGGCCCTCCGGGGCATGCTCCGAGGATGACATGGAAGGGGCACTCACCGCTGCGCCTCCATTCTGACGCAGATCTGCAGTACAAACAGCCGGAATGGACACCAGGTCGGCGACCGCACGGGTGTCGGCCGCTACCGAATCAGGGCAAAGCCAGAGACATTTCCGTATCAAAGGCCACCCGCTGGCCCCCCGGGCGCGCAGCAGGATCCCCGCAGCGGTCCGCGGCCGGAGAGATCCCGATGTTCACGCAATACAGGCCCAGCCATGGCTACGACGAATATTTCAGCGGCAGCGATCAACCCAGGGCCGCCCTGCAGCCCCTGCTCTCCTCCCTCGGCCGGATGGGTCTGGACCAGCTCAACCGGAACCATGCCGCTGCCGGCATCCTGCTCAAGCGCCTCGGCGCCACCTTCCGGCTCAATGATTCCGGCAGCCAGGGGGTGGAACGGATCCTGCCCTTCGACCCGCTGCCGCGACTGATCGGCTCCCAGGACTGGGCCCGCCTGGAGAAGGGTCTGTTCCAGCGTCTCGAGGCCATCGATCTGTTTCTGGCCGACGTCTACGGGGAGGGTCACATCCTCCGCGACGGGGTCGTGCCGCTCGAGGACGTGGAGAGTTCCCAGGGCTGGAGGCCCCAGATGAAGGGCTTCAAGCCCCCCCTCGGTCGCTGGTGCCATATCTCCGGCCTGGATCTGGTGCGCGACGGTGAAGGCACCTGGCGGGTCCTGGAGGACACCCTGCGCTGTCCTTCCGGGGTGGCCTACTTCCTCGAGAACCGGCGCGTGATGAAGCGCATGTTCCCGAGCCTGTTCGCCGGCCGCACCGTGCAGCCGATCGACAACTACGCCTCCCAGCTACTCAGAACCCTGCGGGAACTCGCCACCTGGACGGAAACCCCCAAGGTGGTGCTGCTCACCCCCGGTGTCTTCAACAGCGCCTATTTCGAACACAGCTACCTGGCCCAGCAGATGGGGATCCAGTTGGTGGAGGGCCGGGACCTGGTCTGCCAGGACGACCGGGTGTGGATGCGCAGCACCGGTGGTCTGGAGCCGGTGGATGTGATCTACCGCCGCATCGACGATGACTTCCTGGATCCGGAGGTGTTCCGCAAGGATTCGATGCTGGGCGTGAAGGGTCTGATGTCGGCCTACCGGGCCGGCAGGGTGGCCATCGCCAACGCCCCCGGCACCGGCGTTGCCGATGACAAGCTCATCTACGCCTACGTGCCGGAGATGATCCGCTATTACCTGAAGGAGGAGCCGATCATCGAAAACGTGCCCACCTATATCTGCTCCCGCCCCGATGATCGCCGCTATGTGCTCGATCACCTCAGCGAGCTGGTGGTGAAATCCGTGGCCGAAGCCGGTGGCTACGGAATGCTGATCGGTCCCCATGCCAGCCGCGAGGAAATCGAGCAGTTCGCCGCCAAGATCGAGGCCGACCCTCGCAACTTCATTGCCCAGCCCACCCTGGAGCTTTCCACCGTTCCTTCGCTCAGTGAAGGGGAGCTCTATCCGTGCCATGTGGACCTGCGGCCCTATGTGCTGCGGGGCAAGGGCAACTGGGTGACCCCCGGCGGCCTCACCCGGGTCGCCCTGCGCAGGGGTTCGCTCGTGGTCAACTCCTCCCAGGGAGGGGGCTGCAAGGACACCTGGATCGTGGCCGAGGACTCCAGGGAGGCAGCGCTGTCATGCTGAGCCGTGTAGCCGATTCGCTCTACTGGATCAACCGCTACGTGGAGCGGGCGGAGAACATCTCCCGCTTCGTGGAAGTGAGCGAAGCGATGGCGCTCGACTGCCCGCCCGGCAGCGCTGAACCCTGGTTGCCCCTGATCGATGCCAGTGGCGACCGTGAGCTGTTCGACCGGCTCTTTCCGGCCGGCAATCCCGAAGACGTGGTGCAGTTCCTGGTGCGGGAAGCCCGGAATCCAAGCAGTGTCGTCAACTGCATCGCCAACGCACGCGAAAACGCTCGCCAGATCCGGGAGATCATCACCACCGAGATGTGGGAGCAGATCAACAGCGTCTACTGGAACCTGCAGGAACCGGAGTTCTGGCAGCAACCTCCCCAGGAACAGCTGCGGGAGATCCGGCGCTCCTGTCAGCTTTTCTATGGCATCACCGATGCCACCCTGAGTCGCGATCTTTCCTGGCAGTTCAGCCGCCTGGGGCGGCTGCTCGAGCGGGCCGACAAGACCACCCGCATCCTCGACGTGAAGTACTTCCTGCTGCTTCCCTCCCCCGAGGAGGTGGGCGGCGTGCTCGACGAACTGCAGTGGATCGCCCTGCTGCGCACCGCTGGCGCCTATCAGATGTTCCGCCAGTCCCAGCAGAAGGCGATCGCACCGGAACAGGTGGCCTCCTTCCTGCTGCTGGATCCGATCTTCCCGCGCTCCGTGCGCTACTGCCTGGAGCGGATCAGTGAGACCCTGCGGATCATCCGCAGTGATGCCGTGCCCGGCCCTCCCGACGACCTGGAGTGTCTGAGCGGGCTGGTGCTGGCGCGCTGGAGCTTCACCCGGATCGAGGAACTGGTGGCCAACGGCCTGCATGAAGCGATCGACCACCTGCAGAAGGATCTCAACCGCATGCATGATCTGATCGAGCAGCGTTACTTCATCTCCACCAGCGCACCTTCCCTTCCCGGCACAGCATCGGCATGCGCGCCCGCATAACCCATACGCTCACCTACCGGTACAGCAAACCGGTGCTGCTCGGTCCGCACCGTTTCTGCCTCAAACCCAGGGGCCACGGATTCCAGCGCCTGCTTGATTTCCAGCTCCGGATCAGCCCGGAGCCCGCTCTGCTGTATCCGCTGGTGGCCGCCAGCGGTGATGAAATCCTGCGGGCCCGCTTCGAGGGGAGCACCGAACTTTTCCTGGTGCAGGGGATCAGCGAGGTGGAAACCCAGAAGGCACCGCCCCTGGCCAGCACCCTGGAGGAGCATGAGCCCCAGCTTCCCTATCCGGTGGGTCACCTCAACGGCGACCTGATGGGGTCGCTGGAAGGATGGCTTCCCAACGGACAGCACGATCCGGCCGCCGTGGATCTTGCCCAGGAAGCGCTGATGGGGAGCAACCAGCGGGCCCTGCAATTCCTCAGCCAGCTGGTGGAGATGATTCAGGACCGGGTCAAATACACCCAGCGGCATGTGGGCCCGGCCTGGCCGGCCGGTCGCACCCTCAAGGAACGGGTGGGCTCCTGCCGGGACCTGGCCATGCTGATGATCGAGGCCTGCCGTTGCGTGGGCCTGCCGGCCCGGTTCGTGAGCGGCTATCACCTGGTGGAGCCGAAGCCGGGGAAGTACGACCTGCACGCCTGGGCGGAGGTGTACCTGCCCGGGGCGGGCTGGCGAGGCTTCGACCCCAGTGGGATCGGCGCCATCGACGATCGCTACGTGACCCTGGCCACTTCCTCCAAACCACCGCTCACGGCAGCGGTGAACGGCAGTTTCTCGGGACCGCCGGAAGTGGAGAGCGACCTGAGCTGGAGCATCGAGGCCGAGATTCACGCCACCGAGGCGCTGCCGACAACGAGGTGGAGAACCGCAGACCCGGAAACAAGCCAAAGCCACAGCGGGCGGTAGCGATTGGTGCAGAACGCCTCCTTGCTTCCAGGCGATTACGGGTAGAGCAATTCAGTCCCTGCGGACCGCGCACCTTCCCCCCATGGCTCTTCCCAGCACCAGCACCACGCCAGCCACGGCTTCCAGCCTGCTGGAAGCCATGCGTCGCCATCTGTTCTCCAGCCAGGCGAAATCCCCTTCGCTGGCCACCCGGCACGATCACTACCTCTGCCTGGCGCTGGCGGTGCGCGATCTGCTGCTGAACAGCTGGGTGGAAACCGCGGATGTCTACACCCGGCAGCACGTCCGCACCGCCACCTACTTTTCGGCGGAGTATCTCCTGGGTCCCCACCTGGAGAACAACCTGGTGAACCTCGGTCTCCGGCGCGAAGCGGAGGAGGCCTGCCGCCAGCTGGGCCTTTCCCTGGAGGAGCTGATCGCCGAGGAACCGGAGCCCGGCCTGGGCAACGGCGGCCTGGGCAGGCTGGCTGCTTGCTTCCAGGAGTCGATGGCCAGCCTGGAACTGCCTGCCATCGGCTACGGGATCCGCTATGAGTTCGGCATCTTCCGCCAGCAGGTGGGCCGCGAGGGTCAGCAGGAAAGCACCGACCCCTGGCTGGCCAGGGGCAATCCCTGGGAGGTGATCCGCCCGGAGTGGAGCTATCCCGTGAAGATCGGCAACCTCACCGTGATCGGCGTCGCCCATGACACCCCGATCCTGGGCTATGGCGTACAGACCGCCAACACCCTGCGGCTCTGGTCCGCCCAGGCCCCCGACGCCTTCGATTTCGCCTCCTTCAACGCCGGCGACTACACCCGCGCCGTCCTGCAGAAGGTGAACTCGGAAACCCTCTCGAAGGTGCTCTATCCGAACGACGAACTGGAGCAGGGGAAGCGGCTTCGGCTGAGCCAGCAGATCTTCTTCGTGAGCTGTTCCCTGCAGGACATGTTCCGCATCCTGAAAGGCCAGGGGATCGCCGTCACCGATTTCCACCGCAAGTTCGCGGTGCAGCTCAACGACACCCATCCGGCCATCGCCGTGGCGGAGCTGATGCGGCTGCTGATCGATGTCCATGACGTGGACTGGGATACGGCCTGGAGCATCACCACCCAGACGATCAGCTACACGAATCACACCCTGCTGCCCGAGGCGCTCGAGGCCTGGGGGCTGGAGCTGTTCGAGCAACTGCTGCCCCGCCAGCTGCAGATCATCTACGAGATCAACGCCCGCTTCCTGCGCACCCTGCGGATCCGCTTCCCCGGGCAACCGGAACTGATGGAGCGGCTCTCCCTGATCGAGGAGGGAGAACAGCGAAGGGTGCGCATGGCCCACCTGGCGGTGGTGGGAAGCCACCAGGTGAATGGGGTGGCGGAACTCCACAGCCAGCTGCTGCGCGACCACCTGTTCGCCGATTTCGCCCGGCTGTGGCCGGAGCGGTTCGGCAACATCACCAACGGGGTCACGCCCCGCCGCTGGCTGGCCGTGGCCAATCCAGCCCTCGCCGATCTGCTCGACGACAGCATCGGGCCCGACTGGCGCCGGGATCTCGACCGCCTGCGCCAGCTCGAACCGCTGATCGGCGACCCCGCCTTCCTGGAGCGCTGGCAGACGGTGCGTGAATGCAGCAAACAGCGCCTGGCCACCACGATCCGCCAGGACACCGGCGTGCTGGTGGATCCCGACTCCCTGTTCGACGTGCAGGTGAAGCGGATCCACGAATACAAGCGCCAGCACCTGGCGGCGCTGCAGATCGTGGAGCGCTACCTGCGCCTGCGGGCCGGCGAGGACCTCCCGCCCCGCACCGTGATCTTCGGCGGCAAGGCGGCTCCGGGCTACGCGATGGCGAAGCTGATCATCCGGCTGATCGTCGGCATCGCCGACATCGTCAACATCGACCCCGCCATGGACGGCCGCCTACGGGTGGTGTTCCTGCCCAATTTCAATGTCAGCCTCGGCCAGAGGATCTATCCGGCGGTCGACCTCTCCGAGCAGATCTCCACGGCAGGGATGGAGGCCTCCGGCACCGGGAACATGAAGATGGCCCTCAACGGCGCCCTCACGATCGGCACCCTCGATGGCGCCAACATCGAGATCCGCAACTGTGTGGGGGAGGAGAACTTCTTCCTCTTCGGCCATACCGCCGATGAATTGACGGAGCTCAACCACACCGGCTATCACCCGATGCCCTGGCTGGAGAACGACCCCCTCGCCAAGGAGGCGATCGACCTGATCGGCTCAGGCCATTTCAGCGAAGGGGACCGGGATCTGTTCCATCCGCTGCTGGCCAATCTCTGCAGCCGCGATCCCTTCCGCGTGATGGCCGATCTGGGGGACTACCGCCGGGCCCAGAACGAGGTGGATTCCTGCTGGCGCGACCAGCACCGCTGGCGCACGATGGCGGCCCTGAACACGGCCCGCTGCGGATTCTTCAGCAGCGACCGCTCGATCAGGGAATATGCGGAGCGGATCTGGAAGGTGGAGCCGGTGCCGGTGACCACGACCAGCCCCGTTTCACCCTCCTGACCCCCACCACCACACCGCATGCCGCAGTCCCGGATCACCATGGATTGGATGGAGGAGGTGGCCGCCACCGCCGAGAGTCGCCTGGCAGCCGCCGGCATCCGGCTCACCCTCGGGGGCGAGCCCACCATGGTGCCCCTGGAGCCCAGCGGAGCCGAGTGGAGCATCAGTGCCGATGGACCCACCAAGCTGCCGCTGGCCCGAAACCTGGCCCGCGAGTTGCAGCGGCAGGTGTGGCCCGGCAGCACCCTCCTCTATTGCCCCGGCAAGCGATACGACGGTGAGGTGAACCCGCGCTGGGCGCTGCGGCTGATCACCGGCCTCGACGGCACCCCGCCAGTGCGCTGGCCCGAGGCCTGCCAACCCGGCCTTGAAGGGAGCGCACTGCGCCCCGAGCAGGCAGGGGCCTGGCTGGAACGGTTGGGGGAACGGCTCGGGGTCACCCTGCAACCGCTGGCGCTGGTGGATCCGCTCGATCCCGACCGCCATGTGTGGGCCGTACCGCTGACGGTGAACGACACGGCGCCCTACCGCTGGCAGGCGGGTGCCTGGCCCCTGGAAGCACCCTTCTGCACCCTCAGCGGCGCTCCCGGACCCGCCGGGCTGCGGCTGCCGCTGCAACACTTCCCCGCCGAGCTGCCCCGCCAGGTGCTGACCCTGGAGCTGGAGGAGGATGGCTGGGAGCTGTTCCTGCCCCCCCTGCTGCGGGAACCGCTGCTGATCCTGCTGCAGGCGGTGGCCGATGGCCTGCCGGCCGGCCTGGCGGCCCCGCGGCTGAGCGGCATGCTGCCCGCCGATGGGGAGGGGCACTGGCAGGTGCTGGGCCTGACCGCCGATCCGGGGGTGCTGGAAATCAACCTGCCGATCTGCCACGGCTGGGCGGACTACAGCGGCTGGATGCGCCGGCTGGAGCAGATCGGCCTCTCCCAGGGCCTGCGCAGCTGGAAGTTCAGCCCGGCAGGCAGGCGGGAGGGCACCGGGGGAGGCAACCACCTGCTCTGGGGAGGGCCCAGCCTCGACGACCACCCCTTCTTCTCACGTCCCGCCTGGCTGGCGGGGGTGCTGCGGTACTGGCAGCACCACCCTTCCCTGGGCTACCTGTTCGGCGGGGACTGCGTGGGACCCGCCTCCCAGTCGCCACGCCCGGATGAGGCCGCCGGAGACGGATTCGAACTGGAGCTGGCCTACAGGGCCCTCGAGCAGGCGGACGACCAGCCCTCCGAGGAAGCCTGGGGCGACCACCGGGGCCTGATCGGCGAAACCCTGCGCCATCTGCACGCCGACCGCAGCGGCAACAACCACCGCAGCGAGATCAGCTTCGACAAGTTCTGGAATCCGGGCACCCCGGCCGGCTGCCTCGGTCTGATCGAGTTCCGGGCCCTGGAAAGCCTGCCGGAAGTGGAGTGGAGCAATGCCATCGCCCTGCTGTGGTCGGCGCTGGCCGCCCACCTGCTGGAACCCCGCCACCGGCCCCGGGCCCTGCGCGACTGGGGCCCCGGCCTGCACGACCGCATGCTGCTGCCGAGCCAGCTCTGGGCCGACCTGGAACTGGTGCTGGCCGAGCTGGCCGCCGATGGCCTGAAGCTCGATCCCGCCCCCTATCGGGCCCTGTGGGAATGGCGCTTCCCGCCGCTGCTGCAGTGGCGCGACCAGGAAGGCGACGGTGAGGAGCAGGCCGCTCTCGAACTGCGGCCCGCCCTGGAAGCCTGGCCCCTGATCTGTGATTTCCCGCGCGAGGGGGGCTTCACCAGCCGCTTCATCGACGCCTCCCTGCGCCGTTTTGAAGTGGTGGCCAACGCTGCCTTCCGGCGCCGCTGGCAGCTGCGACTCAACGGCCGGCCCCTGCCGCTGGCGGAAACCCAGGATCTGCTGGCGGTGCGCTTCCGCCAGCAGCGGCTCTATCCCTGTTTCCACCCGGCGATCGCCCCCCAGCTGCCGCTGGAGCTGGACCTGATCGGCCCTTCCGGCTGGCAGCGCCTGAGGCTGGAGGAGCCCGGCCATGCCTTCCTGCCCCTGCCCGAGGCCGGGCCCGAAACCGAACCGGCCGGACCGGCCTGGAGCGGCCGGCGCCGGCCGGATGACGTCACCCTCGACCTGCGGCTGCCCCCATCCTGCTGATCAGCCCACGCTCACCAGTTCAGGCCGTGCAGCTTGGGCAGGGGAGCGGTGCGGGAGGTGACAGCGAACAGGCGGGGGATGCGGTGGCTGTTGTAAACGCGGAACTCCCGCAGCACCGAGGCCCCTTCCTCACGCACGGCCTGGTTGAGCACCAGCGATCCATCGGGATCGGAGACGGAACGATGGAAGGTGCCCGGCGGAATACGCAGGATGTCGCCGCCGCAATCGAGCCGCACGATGTGGAAGGGATAGTTCCAGCCGAGATTCACCAGGTAGAAGGTGCGGCCTCCCTGCAGAGCCAGCAGGTTGTCCTCCTGATGGGGATGGAGATAGAACTGCCAGGCTCCTGTTTCGGGATCATCGGGGGGGCTCACGGCCGGGCCCGCATGCACCACCAGATCGCGGGCATTGGAGGTGGGCACGGTGATGTCGAAGAAACGAACGGCTGGGGTATCGCGGAACTTCTCGTAGGGAATCAGCTCGAACATCGGCGCCGGTCTGGAAAGGCGGGGTCTTCCTTGCGGATCGGGATGGCCGGAGCTGAGGTCCTGAGAGGGAACGGTGGCGGTCATGGCAGAGCAGGGCAGGGGCGGGTACAGGGGACCCCACCGGCGGCGGATCGACCAGTGAACCGAAAGTGAGTCGCCGGCCGTTGTGGAAGCGGATACCAAAACCGCCAGACCGCAGGCCACTTCCCCGGCTGGCAACCGGCCCTGGCCCTGAAAGACGCCCCTCAGAGCGGCAGGGGCAGTGGGATCGGCATCTCCGCATCCGCCGGCTCCGGCGCACATTCCGGCACCCGCTGGGCCACCACCTCGCCGATCACCACGATCGAAGGGGAGGCGAAGGCCTCGGCCTTGGCCCGCTCGGCCAGTTCCGCCAAGGGCGCCACCAGCTGGCGCTGTCCCCGCACCGTGCCCTGCTGAATCACGGCGGCCGGTGTCTCCGGAGCCATGCCACCGGCGATCAACTCGCTGCAGATGCGGGATAGGTTGTGGATCCCCATGTAGATCACCAGACCATCGCTGCAGCGTGCCAGCCCCTGCCAGTCCACACCGGGGCGCCGCTTGTCGATCTCCTCATGGCCGGTCACAAAGGTGACACTGGAACCGGCGCGGCGATGGGTGACCGGGATGCCCGCATAGGCCGGGGCGGCGATGCCGGCGGTGACCCCGGGCACCACCTCCACCTTCACCCCCTGCCGCACCAGATGGGCCGCCTCCTCGCCACCGCGGCCGAACAGAAACGGATCACCGCCCTTGAGGCGCACGATCGTGGCGTGACGTTCTGCGAGTTCCACGAGCACGGCATTGGTGCTCGGCTGGGGCACCGAATGGTGGCCGCGGCGCTTGCCCACGAAGTGCCGTTCACAGTGCGGCGGAACCAGATCCAGCAGGGCAGACGGCACCAGGGAGTCGTAGACGAGGGCATCGCAGTGGCGCAGCAGGCGATGGGCCTTGAGGGTGAGCAGCTCCGGATCGCCGGGACCGGCCCCCACCAGATACACGGTGCCGCTCATGGCACCAACTCCAGGGCCTCGATCAGGAACTGACGCACGGACACGCGTTGCAGGAGAGGAGGGGACTCCGACCCCCAGGTCTGCAACGACTCGGTGAGCCGGTTGGCCGCCAGGGTGAGGGGCAGGCAGGCGGAGCACGCCACCCCGGAGGGAAGAAAGCTGCCTGGAGGGGCACTGTATGGAGCGGCCACCCCAGGTGCCTGGAGCACCGCCTGGAGATGGTCCAGATAGCGGCGGGCCAGGGGCCCCTCCAGGGGATGGTGCAGCCACACAGCTGCCTGGCCGCCGGCCCGGGCCTCCGCCAGCAGCCGGGCCAGCAGCTGCTGCCAGGCGGGCCAGGCCCCCAGGAACGGGGCATGCCACAGCAACGGGCCTTCTCCCGGAGCGACGCCGAGGGCGGCGGCCCGCTGCCGCCACTGCCGCACCAACCCGGGCAGATCGTGGCGCACATGGCCGCCGGGCAGCAGCAGCAGGGGCACCAGCGACAGCCCCCCGGATCGCAGCACCGCCGAGCGGAAGGCGGTATCCGGCTCCGGGCCCGCAGCGGTGAGGGGCTGCAACAGCACCGGCGCACCTCGACGCTCTGCCAGCTCGGCGGCCAGCTGCTGCAGCTCCACCGGCACCAGTCCGCCGCTGCGGCCATGCACCACCAGCACCAGCGGAGAAGGCCGCAGACGCCGTTGCAGCCGGGCCGCAACCCCCGGCTCCAGGGAACGGCGTGCCAGCCGGCGCAGCCGGGGCTGGGCGCCCGGCAAGCGGGCCAGCAGGTCCACCGCCTGGGCGGCCATGGCGGGATCGAGGTCTGCCGCCAGGGTCAGCAGCGCGGCCTGCAGGGCGGGGAGAGGCCAGGCGGAAAGGCCCAGGGCCAGGCCCTCCAGCGCAGCCCGCCGCCGCACTGCCGGCCCCGGCTCCGCAGCCAGGCGCTGCAGAAGCGGAGCATCGCGGGGATCCCGTTGCAGGCCCAGCAGCGGCAGCAGCGACGGCGCCGGCTCAGCGGCTTCCTCCAGGAAGCCACGCAGCCGGGCAGCACAGCGGTGATCCCGGAACCGGCCCAGCAGCTCCAGCCATCGAGCCGCCGCGATGCCGGCCGGCGGAGCCTGGGCCAGCAGGGGCTCCAGCCAGACGGCGGCCAGCGCCGGCGTCGGCAACCGCAGCTCCCGTTCGAGGGCCCGCAGCACCTGCTCCTGGCCGCGCCCCCCCAGCAGGGTGAGCAGAGAGCGGGCTCCGTCCGGATCGAGCCCCGCCACCAGGACCTCCAGCAGATCCTGCTCGGGAGATTGCTCCCCAGCCGCAAGCAGCGGCAACCACGCCCGGCAGGAGGCAGGATCGCGACGCAGACGCTGGAGCTGATGCCAGCGCTCCTCCCTGTCCACAGGGGGCAGCGGCTCGGGAAAAGCGAATTCACACTGGGCCTTGGGCACCCCGCCTGCGCCGATGGCTGGTTCCAGCCTGGCACCGCCAGGGGGGCGGCCGGGGCAACTCAACGGCTTGGCAGTGGACGGCGAAAGACCAGGCAATGGAAAGGGCCCCGTTCTCAGCCGGCCTCAGCCCGACGGCGAGCACCGAAACGCTCCACCAGCAGCTCCTCCAGCACATCGGGCAAGCCGCTGAGGGGAACGCCCTTGTGATGAAGCTCCGCCAACCGGGGGTCCGCCCCCATGGAGCCTCCCAGGAAGATCTTGACCGCCTCCACCATCTGACCCCCTTCGCGGGCCTTGGCACCCATCAGCCCGATCTCCCCCATGTAGGGCTGACCGCAGGCGTTGGGGCAGCCGGTCCAGTGGCTGCGCACGGCATGGGGCAGCTCCAGGCGGCGCTCCAGCTCCTCCACCACCGCCTGGGCCGTGGTCTTGGTGGGAATCAGGGCGAAGCTGCAGTAGCGATTGCCGGTGCAGCTCACCGCCTCCTCCTGCAGCGCCCCGGGGTGGGGCCGGAACGTCTGCAGCAGGGGCTCGGCCAGAAGGGGCTCCAGCCGCTGCGTCGGCACCCCGGGCAGCAGCACGTTCTGGGCTTCGGTGAACCGCAGCTCCTGGGCGCCATGGGTGCGGGCCAGGCGGGCCAGCTCCAGCATCGAAGCAGCCTCGAGACGCCCCATCGGCACATGCAGGCCCACCCAGTGGAGATCCGGCTGGGCCTGGGCATGGACGCCGAGGCAAGAGCGGGGAGCACGATTCACCTGGTGGCTGCCGTCGTGGGGCAAGGCGAGATCCGCGGCTTCCGCAGGGATGTCGGCGGCTGCAAGAACAGCAGCGAACGCCTCCAGTACGGAGGATCGATAAGCGTCCAGGCCGAGTTCGTCCACCAGATACATCAACCGACTCCGGTTGCGCGCCGCCCGGTTGCCATGGGCCTCGAAATGGCGAAGGACCGCCAACGTGAACTCCGGCAGCTGCTCCCCTCGCAACCACAGGCCCAGGGGCACCGCCAGTTCGTTGCGCTGGGCCGAGAAGAAACCCCCCACCATCACCGTGAAGCCCTGCTCGCCTTCCCGTTCCGCCGGCAGGAAGGCAAGGTCGTTGTGGAGCAGGAAGCTGTCGGCGGCACCGCCCACGGCCACGTTGAACTTACGGGGCAGATTGCGGGGGCCATCGGCAGCGAGCAGCCTTGCCTGGATCGCCTCCACCAGTGGCCGGGTGTCCACGATCTCCTCGGGATCGATGCCAGCGAGAGGATTGCCGGTGATGTTGCGGGGGTTGTCATGGCCGGATTGACGGCTGGTCAGACCCACCGCCTCCATCGCCCGCAGCAACGGCGCCATGTCCTCCAGCAGCAGGCCCCGCAGCTGCAGGTTCTGGCGGGTGGTGATATCGGCACTGCCCTCGGGACCGCAGCGGTCAACCGCATCGGCCAGCACCTCCAGTTGCTCGGCGGTGATCACGCCGTTGGGCAGGCGCAACCGCACCATGAACCTCCCAGGCGTCACGGGGCGGAAAAAGATCCCCAGCCATTTGAGATGAATGGTGAGGGTCGCCTCATCCATGGCTTCCCAACCCTGCTCCGCCAGTTCGGCCAGCCTGGGCTCGAGCTGGAGACCGCAGAAACCAGCCTTGGCCTGCTCCACCTTGCTGAGCTTGGCCGCGGAATCGGACGCCAGAGGCCCGGAAGCCGCGGATTCCGTCTCAGAAGAGGCAGACAGCATCGAAGAACCTGCGTAACACCCGACAAAGCCGGGAGAGACAATGTGCCGACCGGCGTCGACCCCACGTGTCGCAATCGCTACCAATGAGCCGCACCTGCGCAACAGCCCCCGCCGATGGGGCCGTGCCGGCGGGCGGCCGGCAGACCGCCCGGAAAACCCTGCAGGAACAGGCCCTGGGAGCGGAACGGGCCCGCTTCCGCCAGTTGCTGGCCCAGGTGGGCAGCGGCGAACACACCAGCACGGGCCTCAGCCGCGAGGAGGCCCGGGAAGCCATGGATCTGATGCTGGCCCACCAGGCCAGCGATGCCCAGCTGGGGGCCTTCCTGATCGCCCATCGCATCCGTCGGCCCGCCCCCCTGGAGCTGACCGGCATGCTCGACAGCTATCGCAGCACCGGGCCGGTACTGCACACCCCAGGTCGACGCCCCCTCTGCTTCGGGGTCCCCTACGACGGCCGCAGCCGCACCGCACCGCTGCTGCCGCTGGTGGCCCTGCTGCTGGCCGCCGCCGATGTGCCGGTGGTGCTGCACGGCGGGGATCCGATGCCGGTGAAATACGGAGTGACACTGGCGGAACTTTTCGCCGCACTCGGGGTGGAATGGCGCCAGCTGGAGCTGGAGGGGGTGCAGGAGCGCCTGGACCTCCATGGCCTGGCCCTCACCCACCAGCCCCGCCACTTCCCTGCGGCGAATCGCCTCGTGCGGGTGCGCGAGGAGATCGGCAAACGGCCGCCGGTGGCCAGTCTCGAGCTGCTCTGGACACCCCACAGGGGCGACCATCTGCTGGTGAGCGGCTTCGTGCACCCCCCCACCGAAACCCGGGCCTGGGAAGCCCTGGCCGCCGCCGGTGAAACCGACCTGCTCACGGTCAAGGGTCTGGAGGGCTCCACCGACCTCCCCACCACCCGGGCAGGAATCACGGCCCGGGTTCGCCACGGGAACGTGGAAAGGCTGATTCTTCACCCCCGCGACCACGGAATCGAAGCGGAGGAAGTGGCCTGGCGCAGCCCCGATCACTGGCGCTCCGCAGCTCTCCAGGCCCTCCAGGGCGAGGGGGAACTGGCCCCAGCCCTGCGCTGGAACCTGGGGGCCTATCTCTGGTTTGCCGGCCAGCTCCACGACCTGCCCACCGCCCTGGCGCAGGCCGAGGCCCTGATGGCCTCGCGGGTGGGGCTGGCCCAGCTGGAGCGGCTGCAGTGATCCACAACCACTGCTTCGCCTTCGAATCCGACTTCACCGCCGACCTCCGCTGCCTGCCGATGGCGGTGCGCCGCAAGCTCGACCTTGCCGGGGTGAAGCTCAAACTGGTGCACTGGGCAGCACTGACGCCCCAGGAAAGGCAACGGCTGCTCGACTGGCCCGACAGCACCCCGGAGATCGTTGCCCTGCGCCAATGGCTGCTGGAACGCACCGCCTCCCTTGCCGAAGGACCAGCCCGGGCGATTGAACCAGCCACCAGCGCCCCCTGGCAGCAGGACCAGGACCTGCCCGCCGTGGTGGCGGCGGCCGTGGCCCAGCTGGATCTAGAGCTGCGGCCTGAGAGCTGGCAGGGGCTTGGCGAACTGCAGCGGTTCGCCCTGGTGAAACTCAGCCATCCCGGCCATGAACATCGCAACCTGCCGCGGGCCCTGGCGGAATTCGGCCTGCTTCCCTGCCCCCGACCGACGAATCGGTAGCAACAACGACGAAACAAAGGTCGATCGGTATGGTTCTGTAATCGTTGTTGGTCAGCCTGTGCGCCAACAGACGTCGTTGGGGCTTCACGAAGTCCACTACGTCTTCTTCGATTCGCTCGCTTTGTTGTGACGAGCCATCGGATGTTGCCGCACACCGCTGGACCCAGCATTCCCCGATGTCGAGCCTTTCCCGCCGCAAATTTCTGATCACCGCTGCCGGCACAGCAGCAGGTGCTGTATGGCTCAGCGCCTGCGGCAGCAATTCCAAACCATCGGCCAAGCCGGGCTCCGCCCCCGCCGCTGCAGGTGGAGCACCCGAGGTCAAGGAAGCGACCCTCGGCTTCATAGCCCTCACCGACGCCTCGCCCCTGATCATCGCCAAGGAGAAGGGCTTCTTCGCCAAGCACGGCATGCCCGATGTGAAGGTGATGAAGCAGACCTCCTGGGCCGTCACCCGCGACAACCTCGAACTCGGCAGCGCCAAAGGGGGGATTGATGGCGCCCACATCCTCTCGCCGATGCCCCTGCTGCTCACCGCCGGCAAGATCACCAAGAGCAAGCAACCGCTGCCGATGTACACCCTGGCTCGGCTCAATACCCAGGGCCAGGGCATCTCGGTGTCGAAGGACTTTCTCGGCGACAAGCTCACCATCGACAACAAGGCCGGCCTTGCCAAGGCCGTGGCCGACAGCAGCAGCAAAGGCAAGAAGTTCAAGGCTGCCGTGACCTTCCCGGGCGGCACCCACGACCTCTGGATGCGCTACTGGCTCGCCGCCAATGGCGTTGATCCCAACAAGGATGCCGATGTGGTGGTGATCCCACCGCCGCAGATGGTGGCCAACATGCAGACCGGCACCATGGATGCCTTCTGCGTGGGTGAACCGTGGAACCAGCGCCTCGTGAACAAGAAACTGGGCTTCACCGCCGCCCAGACCGGCGAACTATGGGATAAGCATCCTGAGAAGTCCTTCTCGATGCGGGCCGACTGGGTGGACCAGAACCCCAAGGCCGCCAAGGCGCTGCTGATGGCGGTTCAGGAAGCCCAGATCTGGTGCCAGGACCCCGCCAATCTCGACGAAATGTGCGAGATCGTGGCAAAGGACAAGTACATCAAGGCCAGCGTGGATGACATCAAACCGCGGCTGGCCGGCAATGTGAACTACGGCGATGGCCGGGATGTGAAAAACAGCCCGTATCGCATGCTGTTCTGGGACGACAATGCCTCCTTCCCCTACAAGAGCCACGACGCCTGGTTCGTGACCGAGGACATGCGCTGGGGCTACCTGCCCGCCACCACCGACATCAACGCCCTGGTGAACAAGGTGAACCGGGCCGACCTCTGGAAGGAAGCCGCCACCGCGATCGGCAAAGCCGGAGACATTCCCGCCAGCGATTCCCGTGGCAAGGAGAAGTTCTTCGACGGCGTGGTGTTCGATCCCGAGAACCCGAAGGCCTACCTCGACAGCCTCAAGATCAAGGCCATGGCCTGAAGTCCGGGGGGGCGCCGGCTTGCCCCCCGGCCCTTCCCCTCTCCTCGCCCCTTTCGTTCCCTTCCTGCCCTCGATGATCACCACCACCCCTGCCGCAGGTTCGCGGCGGAGCCCGTCGTCGCGTCGGCTGAATCCTGGCCTGCGCAACTTCCTGCCCTACCTGATCTGCATCGGTGGCTTCCTGCTCGCCTGGCAGCTTCTCTCCCTGGTGCTCGGCGTGGCCCGGCTCCCCGGCCCGATCAACATATTGATCGACACCTGGGATCCCTACATTTCCCAGCCGTTCTTCGATGACGGCGGCACCAGCAAGGGCCTGGGCTGGCAGATCCTGATCTCGCTGCGAAGGGTGGCAATGGGCTATGGGCTGGCGGCGGTGGTGGGCATCGCCATCGGCGGGCTGCTGGGGCTGAACCGCTTCATCGGCAAAGGTCTTGATCCGGTGATCCAGGTGCTGCGCACCGTGCCGCCCCTGGCCTGGTTTCCGATTTCGCTGATGGTGTTCCAGGACGCCAACACCTCGGCGATCTTCGTGATCTTCATCACCGCCATCTGGCCGATCATCATCAACACGGCCGTGGGGATCCGTGAGATCCCGCAGGATTACACCAACGTGGCCCGCGTGCTGCGGCTGCGCAAGGGGGCCTATATCCGCAGCATCGTGATTCCAGCCACGGTCCCCTACGTATTCACCGGCCTGCGGATCTCGGTGGGTCTGGCCTGGCTGGCGATCGTGGCAGCCGAAATGCTGAAAGCCGATGGCGGCATCGGCTATTTCATCTGGGATGCCTACAACGCCGGCGGCGATTCCAGCTCCAGCCAGATCATCCTGGCGATTCTGTATGTGGGCCTGGTCGGTCTGGCCCTCGACAGGCTGGTGGCGTGGGCAGGTCGACGCATCAACCGGGGAGGCGTCTGACCATGGCTGCCTTTCTCACCGTCGACGACGTCACCCAGGTATTCCCCCTCGATGGGGGTGGTCGCTATGTGGCCCTCAAGGACATCGACCTGGAGATCAGCGAGGGCGAATTCGTCACCCTGATCGGTCACTCCGGTTGTGGCAAATCCACCCTGCTCAACCTGATCGCCGGCCTCACCCAGGCCAGCGGCGGCGGCATCCTGATCAACGGCCGTCAGGTCACTGATCCCGGTCCGGATCGGATGGTGGTGTTCCAGAACTACTCCCTGCTGCCCTGGCAGAGCGTGCGCCAGAACATCGCCCTGGCCGTGAACAACGTGATGAGCGAAAGCAGCGTCGCGGAGCGCCGCCAGCGGGTGGAGGAGACGATCCAGCTGGTGGGTCTCGGGGCTGCCGCTGAAAAACTGCCGGCCGAACTCTCCGGCGGCATGAAGCAGCGGGTCGCCATCGCCCGCGCCCTGGCGATCCGCCCCAGGCTGCTCCTGCTCGATGAACCCTTCGGCGCCCTGGACGCCCTCACCCGCGGCAATCTCCAGCAACAGCTGATGCAGATCTCCCAGGAGACGGGCATCACCACGGTGATGGTGACCCACGACGTGGATGAGGCCCTGCTGCTCTCCGACCGGGTGGTGTGCCTCACCAACGGTCCCGGAGCCGGCATCGGCCAGATCCTGCGGGTGCCCCTGCCCAGGCCCCGCCAACGGCTGGAGGTGATGGAACATCCCGATTACTACCAGCTGCGCAGCGAACTGATCGGCTTCCTGCAGCAGCAGCGCCGCCTGCAGCAACGCAGAGCCGCCACGACCACCGCGGCAGCCACTGCCGCAGCCACCGCATCACCCTCCATCGTGACGGCGGCAGGCCCCACCACCATTCGCCTCGGCTACCTCCCCGGCCTCGACGTCGCCCCCCTGGCCATCGCCCTGGAGCGGGGCTTGTTCGACAGGGCCACGGTGGAGGTGACGCCGGTACCCCAGGCTCGCTGGGAAGTGCTGGAACGGGAACTGCTGCAGGGCCGCCTCGATGCAGCGATCACAGCCGCCACCACCCCGTTGGCGCTCAGTCTGGGCCTGCATGGGCAGGCTCCCTGGCCGGCGATCACACCGATGACCGTGAGCCGCAACGGCAACGCCCTTTGCCTGGCCCAACGCCTGCTGGGCGAAGGCATCGTCGATCTGCCCAGACTGCAGCGGCACCTGGCCAACCGGGCGCAGCCCCTGCGGATCGCCGTGCCCGAAGCACGCGGCATCGCCGAAGTGCTGCTGCGCCACTGGCTGGCCAGCGGCGGCATCCAACCGGACCAGCAGGTGCAGTTCGTGCCGATGTCCCCCCTGGTGATGGTGGGCGCTCTGCGCACCGAAAAGGTGGATGGCTTCATCGCCGGCCGTTATCGCGTGGCTGAAGCGGTGGAAGACCGGCAGGGCTATGTGATCGCCACAGATCTGGACATCTGGAGCGGCCACCCCGAAAAGGTGTTCACCTGCTCGGAAGGCTGGGCCGCTTCCCATCCCGAGGCCCTGCTGGCCGTTTGCGCGGGCCTGATGCGGGCCGGCGAACGCTGCGACGACGGTTCGACCCGCGCCGAACTCACCCGCGTGCTCAGCCAACCGCAATGGCTGGGCAGCCGGGCGGCGATTGCCCTCGGCCGCCAGTTCAACACCGGCACGGGCGCCAACCCCACCCAACTGCTGCACTTCAACCGCTTCCACAGCGACCGGGCCCACATCCCCAACCGGGCGGAAGGCACCTGGCTGCTGAGCCAGTTCAGCCGCTGGGGCTGGTGTCCCTTCCCCAGCAACCGCCAGGAGCTGCTGAGCCAGGTGTACCGACCCGACCTCTGCGACGCCGCCCTGGAGATTGCCGGCTTCGCGGCCTTGCGGCCCGATCGCCATGCCTTTGCGCTGGCGGACGGCATCCCCTTCGACCAGGACGACCCCCTGGCCTACCTGCAGTCCCTGCCGGACAGCACCAGACCCGGCGTGGCGCCGGTGCCGTTGCCAGGTCCGGACACCCTCGATCGGAACCAGCCCTCCCCCTCCTTCGCGCTCCGCTGAGTTGCTTCCATGCCCACTCCCTCCCCCGCCGCGGTGCCCCCGCCCCAGCCCCTCACCCCCCCCTCGCCTTCAGGGTTCGTGGAATTCCGGGACGTGGGGCAGGTGTTCCAGAGCCGCCGCGGACCGTTTGAAGCCCTGCGGAACATCAACCTGAGCGTCAACGAAGGGGAGTTCCTCTGCGTGATCGGTCACTCCGGTTGCGGCAAAAGCACACTGCTGAACATGGTGTCGGGCTTTCTGCAGCCCAGCAGCGGCTCGGTGATGCTCAGGGGGCAGCCGATCGAGCGCCCTGGCCCCGATCGGATGGTGGTGTTCCAGAACTATTCGCTGCTGCCCTGGCTGACGGTGCGACAGAACGTGGATCTGGCGGTGAAGGCCGCCCGACCGGAACTGGACACCGACCGCAGGGCCTCGGTGGTGGATCACCACCTGCAACTGGTCCACCTCGGAGAGGCCAGCGACAAACGACCCGGTCAGATCTCCGGCGGCATGAAGCAGCGGGTGGCCATCGCCCGTGCGTTGGCGGTGAACCCGGCGGTGCTGGTGCTCGATGAACCGTTCGGAGCCCTGGATGCGATCACCAAGGAGGAACTGCAGGAAGAGCTGCTGACGATCTGGCGCGTACAACGCCCCACAGTGCTGATGATCACCCACGACATCGATGAGGCCCTGTTCCTCGCCGATCGCGTCGTGATGATGACCAATGGACCGGCCGCCACGATCGGCGAGATCCTTGAGGTGCCATTCCCGCGCCCCCGCAGCTACGAGGCGATCCAGGCGGATCCCCGCTACGGCCGCCTCCGCAACCACGCCCTCGATTTCCTGTATCGCCGTCATGCCCACGATGACGTCTGATCCCGCGGGCCGGGCCTGCTCCACCGCCCTGGAGATCGCCATGGGCCACACAATGCTGCTCGACGCCTCCGCCCTCGGCTCCAGCCGGTGCCTGAGCGTGACCCGGGGGCTGATGCGGGTGGCGGTATCCGAGGGGGCAGGGGAAGCCCTTGAGGCCGCGCCGATCACCCTGGGCTTCCTGCAGAGCGGCGACCAGCTGCCCCTCGATCTGCTGCGGCGCTCCCGCTTCCACCTGGAAGCGATCACCGCGGTGCAGCTGGTGGAGGACTGGGCCCTGCTGCCACCTGAAGGGGCCAGCAGCCTCAACGACTGGACCGTGGCCCTGCTGCTGATCCGCCACCTCGGGGATGCCGAACAGCGACTGGTGGCCGTGCTGCAGTTGCTGGTCGAACGGCTCGGCCGACGCAATGGGGCCTGGTACGAGCTGCCGATCCATCTCACCCATGAACGCATCGCCGAACTGGTGGGGCATACCCGGGTCACGGTGACGCGCCAGTTCTCCCGCTGGCGCCAGGCAGGACTGGTGGCGACCGAAACCAGCCGGGAAGGGGGGCTGAGGCTGGCCCCCAGCCTGGTGGAAAACGACGACTGAGGATCAGAGCCGGGCTGCCAGCTGAGCTCAGCGGGCCGCACCCTGCTCCAGCGGTCGCACCCGGACGGCCGCCGCCTTCAGCTCCGGCTGGCTGGAATGGGGGCAGGCCAGTTCATGCATCAACCGGTTGGCCTCGCACGCATTCGGCTGACTGGCACCCCAGTGCATGGGCAGAAACAGCGTGCCGGGCCGGATGCGATCGGTGATGCGCACCCGGGCCTCCACAGCACCGCGGCGGGAAACCAGCTCGGCCATGGCGCCATCCACCAGCCCATGGCGATCGGCATCCAGGGGATGGACCTCCAGCAAGGGTTCGGGATGCTGCTTGTTCACCCGGGCCACATGGGCGGTTCGGGTCATGGTGTGCCAATGGCCGAGATAGCGGCCCACCGTGAGCACCAGGGGGTAGGTATCGCAGGGGGGTTCGGCCAGGCCAAGGGGCAGATCGGCCCAGAGGCGCGCCTTGCCGGAGGCGGTGGGGAAGCGATGGTCGGTGTAGAGCCTGGGCCGGCCGCCCCCCGGTGCCGTACCGGCCGGGAAAGGCCACTGCTGGGGGCCGTGGTCCCTGAGCACCGCGTGATTCAGGCCACTGAGATCACATACCCGGCCCTGGGTGAGCGCCGTGAACTCCTCAAACACCTCCTCTGAGGAGCTGTAGCTGAACTGATCGACGAACCCGAGGCGACGTCCCAGTTCAGCAAAAATCTGCCAGTCGGCCCGCGCCTCCCCGGGCGGCTCCCGGAAGGCTGGGCAGAGAGTGACCCGCCGCTCGGAGTTGGTCATCACCCCCCGTTTCTCGCTCCACTGGGCCGCAGGCAACAGCAGGTGGGCCACGGCAGCGGTCTCGGTGCCGGCATAGGCCTCGCTCAGCACCACCAGCGGGCAGCGGGCCGCCGCCGCCCGCACCCGATCCAGGGAGGGCATGCTCACCAGCGGATTGGTGGCGGCCACCCACCACAGGCCCAGCTCGCCCCGCTCCATCGCCTCGATCTGCTGCCACACCGTCAGCCCTGGCCCGGGCGCGATCGAACCTGGGGCGAACCCCCAGTGGCGCTCCACTGCGCTCCGGTGGGCGGCTTCACCGACCTGGCGGTAGCCGGGCAGCAGATTCGCCAGCCCGCCGACTTCCCGCCCCCCCATGGCGTTGGGCTGACCAGTGAGCGAAAAGGGACCGGCGCCGACGCGACCGATCTGACCGGTGGCCAGATGCAGATTGATGATCCCCGTCACGGTGGCGGTGCCTTCGCTGCTCTGGTTCACACCCATCGACCACAGACTCACCACCCCGGCGGCCTCGGCCCACCAGCAGGCCAGCTGGCGCAGATCGGCTTCGCCGATGCCACAGAGATCACTCACCCGCTGTGGCGTCCACTGCCGCCATAGCGCCTCCAGTTCGTCGTAGCCCTCGGTATGGGCCGCGATGAAGCCCTGATCCACACCCCGCAGCTCCAGCAGCAGGTGGCCGATGCCATGCAACAGCACCAGGTCCGTACCGCCATGAATGGCCAGGTGCAGGTCGGCTGCATCGCTGGTGGCGGTGGCACGGGGATCGACCACCACCAGCCGCAGCCCTTCCCGGCTCCTGCGCTTACGTTTCAGCATCCGCTGAAACAGCACCGGATGGCACTCGGCGGTGTTGGTGCCGATCATCAGCACCAGCTCAGCGGCATCGAGGTCGTCGTAACAACAGGGAGGACCATCGGAACCGAGGCTGCGGGCATAGCCGGCCACCGCCGAGCTCATGCAGAGGCGGGAGTTGGCATCGAAGTTGTTGCTGCCCAGGGCTCCCTTGAGCAGTTTGTTGGCTACGTAGTAGTCCTCGCTGAGAAACTGACCGGAGCCGTAGATCGCCAATCCACCTGGCCCCTGGCTGGCAAGCGTGCTGCGGATCTGGGCCACCAGCCGCTCGAACGCCTGATCCCAGCCGATGGGCTGGAAGGGCTGATCGATCGACTCCCGCCACAGCGGGGTGGTGAGCCGGTTGTGGTGGAGGGTTTCTCCCACCGTGGCTCCCTTGACGCACACCTGGCCGAGGGAGGAGGGATGGTGCCGATCACCGCGGCTGGTCCACGGGGCATCAGCTACCCCGGGGGGCTTGAGCTCCAGGCCACAACCAACGCCGCAGTAGGGGCACTGGGCCCGCACCGCGTCCGCGGCTTCAGCGGCAACAACGGCTTCAGCAGGGACAGCGGCCGTCAGGGAGCGGGGAGCCAAGGGAAGGTCATTGCACCAAGCGAGCAGGGGGCCCAACTGTGACAACCGCTACGAAACGGGATGCCTGCGACACCACTCGAGTCACCAACGGCGGTAAGGCAGGAACTTACCGTTCATCGTCACCACCACCCGATCCCCCTTCGGATCCTCCTGTCTGTCGACGGTGAGAATGAAATCGATCGCCGACATGATGCCGTCGCCGAACTTCTCCTGGATCACGTCCTTGAGGGGCAGGCCATAGACCTGCAGGATCTCATGGAAGCGATAGAGCAGAGGGTCGGTGGGGATCACGGGATCGAGAGCCCCCTTGATCGGATAGGTGCTGAGCTGCTCCACCAGGGCGGCACGGGAGGCCTCGGGCACCGCCAGGGCCGCCAGAAGGGTTTCGGCCTCCTCCGGCGTGGCGGTGGCCTGGCCGTGGATCAGGCTCGCCACCCACACCTCGTCCACCCCAAGGGTTGCTCCCAATTCAGCGAAGGTGAGACCCTGCCGACGCTTGGCGGCCCGCAGAGTGATGGCGAGGGGGGAAAGGGCCATGGCGAAGGCTGGAGGCGGGCGAGGCGAGGGGCGGACCCTATGAATCAGCCGCCTGCCTTCCGGCATCCGTTGTTACCGCAACCCGCGACCCAGCCAACATCCCCACAATCGCCCCTGCGCTGCTGCCTGCTCAGCGGCGGTGCCAGTCGGCGCATGGGCCGCGACAAGGCCCTGTTGCCCCATCCCCAGGGGGGATGCTGGCTGGAGCGCAGTTTGCGGCTGCTGGCGCACCTCCACGTTCCGATCACCCTGATGAGCCGCTGGCCCGCGCACCTCGAACGGGCGGCCCCCTTGGTGGGGGAGCTGGCCGCCAACGGCGTGTCCCTGGAACTGCTGCTGGAACCCCCGCCCAGCGAGGGGCCCCTGCTGGCCCTCGGGCGCCTGATGGAGCGTTACCCCCAGCAGCGACTGCTGCTCTGTCCGGTGGACATGCCGGCCCTCGATGAAGCGAACCTGCGGGCTCTGGAGGGGGCCGCCGCAGGGTCTGCCGGGATCTGGATCAGCCGCGCCGATCGCCCCCAACCGCTGCTGGGGATCTATCCCAGCGATCCTGACCGCCGCCACCGACTGGGCCAGGCCCTGGCCGCAGGCGAACGCAGCCTGCAGCGCTGGCTGGCCGGCGAGGAGGTGCAACAGCTGCCGCTGGGCGCCGCGGCCCTGGCCAACGTCAACACCCCGGAGGAGCTCCGGAACCTGACTATCTCCCGAACCTGACGGCCACCCGGGCATGATCGTCTGCGGAAGCCGCCCTCCCTGTGAGTTCCTTTCCCGCACCACCACCGGAAGGAACTCCTGCAGCCCGGCTGCATGACCGGCATGGACGTCCCCCGGGAGTGCTGCGGCTGTCGCTGACCGCCCGCTGCAACCTGGCCTGCCCCTACTGCCTGCCGGATGGGCAGGAACCGGAAGGGCTGCTCAGCCTGGAGCAACGCCTTGCCGTGGTGGAAGCCGCCGTGGCCCTGGGCTTCCACAGCCTGCGGCTGACGGGGGGGGAACCGTTGCTGCACCCCGGACTCACGGAACTGGTGGCCGCCGTTCAGCCCCTGCGCAGATCAGGTCTGCGCCAGATCGCCATCACCAGCAATGGCCTGCTGCTGACGGCGGAGCGGGCCTGGAAACTGCGCCAGGCGGGTCTGGATCGGCTCACGCTCAGTCTCGATGGCACCACCGCCACCAGCGTGGCGCGCATGGCCGGGCTGAAGGAGGCCTCCGCCGGCGCCCAGAGCCTTGCCAGGGTGCTGGCGGCGATCGATCATGCCCGCGCCGCCGGCTTCGACCCGGCCCGGGGGGAGCTCAAGCTCAATGCCGTGATCCAGCGGGGCCGCAACGACGACCAGCTGGTGCCCCTGGCCCGGCTGGCGCGCCATCAGGGAGTGGAACTGCGCCTGATCGAGGCGATGGACGTGGGCAGCCGCAACGGCTGGACCCCCCAGCAGGTGGTGCCTGCGGCGGAGATGGTGCAGACGATCGCCAACCACTGGCCGCTGGTGCCCCTGGGGCGGGAAGCCCATGGCACCGCCAGCCGCTGGCGCTACCGCGACGGCGGCGGCCATCTGGCCGTCGTGGCGTCGATCACGGCCCCCTTCTGCGGGGACTGCGACCGCCTGCGGATCACCGCCAACGGCATCGCCTACCCGTGCCTGTTCGCCTCCGTCGGCATGGATCTGCGGCCCCAGCTGCAACCGGCGATTCAGCCCGAGGGGCTGCGCCGGGCGATCGCCCGCCTCTGGGGGGAACGAACCGACCGCTACAGCGAGGAGCGCGGCAGCATCCCCACCGACCAACGGGCCGCGCCAGCGGAGATGGCCGTTCTGGGGGGATAGATCTGGAGGGATCGACCTGGAGGGATAGGGCGGCTTACTGCACCACCTTGCCGCCGCAGCGCAGCCAACCCTCCGGATCCCCGGGATGGGCCGGAAGGTGGGTCATGTGCACCACGCCCCCTTCCTGGTTCCATGCATAGACCCCCTTGAAGCTGACCAGTGCGCCGATCTGCGGCTCGTCCAGCCGGGGAGCGAGATCGATGTTGTGGGCCAGCAGCACGGTCTGACCACCGCTGAGGCGCAGCACCAGCCGCTGATGGCGACTGCCGTTGTCGTCGTCGCCGAGGATCCGCACGATCTCGCCCTCGGCCACGATCTCCAGGCCGTCATCGTCCTGATCAAGGTTGCCGATCATGGGTGCGGGAGGCGGCAGGCCCCATCCTGGCCGGCCGGGTGATCCGCGGATTCCGTCAGCCGAGGCAGAAGCTGCACCAGATTGCAGGGCCGGGTGGTGGCGTCGAGCTGGGCAGCGATCAGCCGATCCCAGGCGGTTTCCACCGCGTCGAGGGAACCCGGCAGCACGAACACCACCGTGCCGTTGGCCACCCCGGCCAGGCAGCGACTCTGCAGGCTGCTGGTGCCGATGGTCTCGAACGAAAGCACCCGGAACAGTTCGCCGAAGCCATCGATCGTCTTGTCGAGCAACGGTGCCACCGCTTCCGGGCTGCCATCGCGTCCGGCAAGCCCGGTGCCACCGCTGCTGATCACCACCTGCACGGCGGGATCCGCGATCCAGCGACTCACCACGGCGCGGATGCGGTAGCGGTCATCCGGCACCAGCTCGCGCTCCACGAGGCGATGACCAGCGGCCAGGAGCCGCTCCTGCAGGGCGTCGCCGCTGCGGTCCTCCGCAAGGGTGCGGCTGTCGGAAACGGTGAGCAGAGCAATGGTGAGGCCCATCGGAACGCAACGCGCAGCCAACTGGCAAGGACCCTAGGGAGAGCCAGGTGCGCAGATCGCGGCCCGCTCGCCTGCGGCTCCACCGCAGCCGCCGCAGGGCCGGACGGCCGGATCTAGCGTCCGGAGAAGCCTGGGGAAAGGGGCCGCGATGAAAGCGACCGGCAGCGGAATGGGCAGCGCAATGGCCAGCGGCGCCCCGATCAGGGTGCGGCTGTTCGCCGGCCTGCGGGAGGAGGCCGGCTGGGCCGAACGCGAGCTGCCCCTGGCTGCGGCGCCGACCGGCTTCGCCACCGCCGAAGACCTCTGGCGGGAGCTGGGTCTGGGCCCGGACCTCCCGGCCACGGTCCGGATCGCCATCAACCGCAGCTTCGCCAACGCCGACCAGCCACTGCAACCCGGCGACGAGCTGGCGTTTCTGCCTCCGATCAGTGGCGGCTGAGCCGATGGCCCCTTCCGCTGCCGCCAACCCAGCCGAATCCGATCCCACCCGCCTCGACCTGGCCGTGTGCCCTGCCCCGTTCGCCCCCCTGGCGGAACTGGCCCACTGGCATGACCGGCTGAGTTCCCTGGTCGGTGGCCCCCCGGCCGCGGAATGCCACTTCATCGGCCGGGTCAGGGGCAGCGATGGCAGCGGCGAGGAGCTGCAGGCCCTGGAGCTGGAGCACTACCCGGGGATGACGGAAGCCCAGATCCAGCGGCTCGCGGCCGAGGCTGCCAGCCACCACGGCGCCAGGGCCGTGCTGGTGCGACACCGGGTGGGGAGACTGCTCCCCGGGGAGACGATCGTGCTGGTGGCGGTGGCGGCCGATCGACGCGGCCCCGCCCAGCGGTGCTGCCAGGAGCTGCTGGAGGCCCTCAAGCACGAGGCCCCGTTCTGGAAGAAGGAATGGAAGGCCGGTGGCAGGGGCCGCTGGGTTCAGGGCAACACCCCGCTGGAGCAGGGCCGCTGAAGGCAGGAGGGCCGCTTCACACAGAAGAGCCGCTGGGTGCCGCGGCCGGCTCAGAGGATCGGCAGACGCAGCAGCTGGGCCCAGAGCGGGGTCCCGGCCTCCAGGCTCCCCAGCTCCGCCGGCAGCTCCAGCAGCAGATCGGCCCCCTGCAGCGAACCGATGCGGGAGGAGGCCTGACTGCCCTCCACCCCCGCCAGCAGCTCCCCGGCCGGTCCCACCTCCAACCGGGCCCGGGCCAGCTCGGGCCGGCCGGCGCCCCGCCTCAGGTCGGAGGCGAGCCGTACCCGCAGCCGGGGCAGCAGCTGGGGCTCCGCCCCCTCCAGCACCTGCAGGGCAGGCCAGAGCAACTGCAACGCCGTGACCGCCGCGGCCACCGGATTGCCTGGCAGACCAAAGAAAGGCCGCCCAGCCAGGTCGCCGAAGGCGAAGGGCCGGCCGGGCTTGAGGTGGAGCTTCCAGAAGTCCACCCGCCCGAGTTCGGCCAGCAGCGGCCGGATCCAGTCGGTGTCGCCGGCGGACACCCCACCGGTGCTCACCACCAGATCACAACGTCCTGAGAGCTCCTGCAGGGCATGGCGCAACGCTTCGGGCTGATCGCCGACCAGCCGCCGCTCGGCCACCCCATAGCCCAGGCGGCAGAGCAACGCCTCCAGCAGGGTGCCATTGCTCTCCCAGATCTCCCCGGCACCACGGAGCTGCCCGGCCGGCACCAGCTCATCGCCACTCACCAGCAGCCCGATCCGGGGACGATGCGCCACCGCCAGTTCCGCCACCCCGCACCCCGCCAGGCGCCCCAGGTCGGCCGGACCCAGCCGCCTGCCGGCAGCCAGCAGTTCCGCCCCGGCGGCGGCCTCCTCCTCGGCCGCCCGGATCCATGGATTGGCACCGGCTTCGCGCACCAGCTGAATCCGGCCAAGCGGCGCCGGCAGGCCGCCCGGGTCGATCAACTCCTGGGGCAGCACCCGCCGCCCCCCTTCCGGCAGCGGCGCCCCGGTGAGGATCCGGATCGCTTCGCCCGGCTGGAGAATCCGATCGAAGGGGGCTCCGGGCGCGGAACGACCGCTCAGGGTCCAGACCAGGCCCAGCGGCGGGACCGCGGCCTCGTCACTGGCATAGCCATCCCGGATCGAGGCGCGGAAACCGGGCACCGCCGCCGGCGCCCGCACCCCCTCGGCACTGACCCGGCCGAGGGCCTGGGCCAGCGGCACGGACTCCACGCCGCACGGCAGCGGTCCGCGCCCGACGAGCGCCTCGAGGATCCAGCGACGGGCCTGCTCCAGGGGCAGACCCTCCGGGGGGAAGGGGTCTGACGATCGGAAGATTTCGGCCATGGGGGCTCAGGCGCGAGGGCCGGCGGTTCCAGGATGGCGCCAGGGCCCCCGGCGTCCCCCCGTCTTCTCCAACAGCCGCACCGGACCGATGGTCATCGCCGGGTCGGCGGATTTGAGCATGTCGTACAGGGTGAGCAGGCCCACCTGCACCGCCGTGAGCGCCTCCATCTCCACGCCGGTGGATCCGGTGGTGCGGGCGGCGGCCTGGACCCGCAGACCGGGGCCGGCCGCGGCCGGTTCAGCGGCCGGTTCGATCGTCACCTCCAGGCCGGTCAGGGCGATCGGATGGCAGAGGGGAATCAGCTCCCAGGTGCGCTTGGCCGCCTGGATCGCCGCCACCCGGGCCACCGCCAGCACATCGCCCTTGGGGGCCCGCCCCTCCAGTACCAGCGCCAGCACCGTCGGCTCCATGCAGAGAAATCCTTCGGCCACGGCACGGCGATCGCTGGCCGGCCGGTCGCCCACCTCCACCATGTGCACCTCTCCGGCGGTGTTGAGATGGCTGAGAGGACAGGCAGGGGGCTCGGACATGGGGAGAGACGGCAGGGCGGGGCGCATCCCACCATCCTGAAGCGGCGGCTGAAGCGGCGGCATCTGCCGGCCGCTGCCTAGCCTGCCCACCGGAACTGGTGGAACCGTGGAGGCCCCGAACCCACCGCAACCGGCACCGCAGCCGCCAAAACAGCCCGACGCCCAGGACCTCTCCTGCCTGCGGGGCGGACTGCCGCTGAACCCTGAGGCCGCCCTGGCCCTGTTCGACGCCCTGGAGCCGGTCGACCCGGCCGATCTGCGCGGCACCTGGCTGGGCCGCAGCGTGGCCACAGGCCACTGGCTCGATGGTCTGCTGGAGGCCTGCCACTGGGTAGGCAAACGGTTCGATGGCCCCGAGGACGTGCATCCCCTGCTGTTCCGGGCCTTCGATGGCACCGTGGTGCGGGTGAATCCGGGGCGGCTGCCGATGGCACTGCTGCGGCAGCCCTGGGTGGGGCAGCTGGCACCGCTGGGCGGGATCTTCCCTTGGCTGGCGAAGCTGGTGGGCACCCGCCGGTCGCGGGCCCGGCTGCGCCTCACCAGCCACCGGGGCCGCAGCAGCGCCACGATGATCTACGACCAGCTGCCGATCCACGACGTCTTCCGCCGGCTCGATCCCGACACGGTGCTCGGCGTGATGGATCTCAAAGGGATGGAGCGACCCTTTTTCTTCCTTCTGCAAAAGGAATAAACTGCCGCTCCAGCCACTGCCTGCGCGTTTGCTCGCTGTCCCTCCGCCACCTTCCCGGCTCGGCTTCGGCACCGCAGGACTGATGGGAGCGGCACTCACCGACCGGGGCCGCCTGCGCCTGCTGGAGGAGGCCCTGGAGCTGGGCATCACCCACTTCGATACCGCACCGCTCTACGGCCAGGGCCAGGCGGAGGAGGTGCTCGGCCGTTTCGCGCGTGGCCAGCGGGACCGGATCACGATCACCACCAAGTTCGGGTTGCTGCCGCGGGCCTACCCGCCCGGCCTGCGACCGCTGCTGCCGCTGGTGCGGGTCCTGAACCGCCGGCTGCGGCCCCGACTCGAGGCACCCCTGCGCCGGCTGCGCGGCGGCGGCGGCACCGGCAACGAAACCAGCACCAGCGACCACCGGGATCCAGGCCTGCCCTCCGCAACGGTCCCGGCTGCCCCCACAGCACCGGTCGCTCCGGCACCGGTCCCACCTCCGGTTCCCTACACGCGCGAGGCGATCCGCAGCCATGTGGAAACCAGCCTCCGCAAGCTCAAGTGCGACTGCATCGACTACTACCTGCTGCATGAATGCCGGCTTGAATACCTGAGTCCCGAGGTGTTCGACTGCCTCGAGGAACTGATCCAGGCGGGCTGGATCCGCCGGTACGGCATCGGCAGTGGCCGCTGGCAGAGCCGTCGGATCCTGGAGGAGGAACCGGCCTTCCAGGGCGTGGTGCAGATCCCCGACACCGCCACCGACCCCGACACCGCCTTTTTTCTGGAACGGGCCGTACCACCGCTGTTCACCCATGGCTGCCTGCGGCTCGATGGCCAGGGGCTGGCCGGTCTCGCCCAGCTGCCTGCGGCCCAGCTGCAGCAATGGAGTGAGCGCTGCGGCCGCAGCCTGGTCGATGCGGATGGCCTGTCCGCGATGCTGCTGGCCGTGGCCCTGCACCGCAATCCCCAGGGTTGTGTGGTGTTCTCCACCCGCCAGCCCCAGCGCCTGCGGGCCAATGCCGGCCTCGCCGGCTCGCCCCCACCGCCCGAGGCGATCGAAGCCTTTCTGGGCTGTCTCGCGTCCCTGTCGTAGGCCCCGGCCCAGCCCGCTGCATGTTCATCGACTTCAACGCCAACCCCAGCAGCCCTGAGCTCCAGGGGGACATCTGCCTGGTGGGCAGCGGCGTGATCGGGCTGGCCCTGTGCAGCCATCTGCTGGCCCACACCAACCTGCGCCTGATCCTGCTGGAGAGCGGCGACCTGGGCGGTGCTCCGGACGATGCCGCCGTACCGGCGGAACTCAACACCGGTGACATCGATTCGGGGGTGGCGGATTCGCGGGCCCGGGGCTTCGGTGGCTCCAGCCAGCGTTGGGCCGGCCAGGCCCTGCCGTTCAGCGCCAACGACCTGGCACCCCGGCCCTACCTGAACGGCGCGGGCTGGCCGGTCCGGCTTGGGGATCTGGAGCCGTACTACGCCATGGCCACCCGGTTTCTGGGGCTCGACGAACGCCCGTTCAGCGCCGATCTATGGAACGAGCCAGCCCTGAGCGGCCTGTTCGCCCCCGCCTCCCCCCTGGGACTGAACTTCTCCAAATACAGCCCCCACCCCAACCTCGCCCCGCTGTGGCGGCAACGCATCGCCGCCTCGGATCGGGTGATCTGCCTCACCAACGCCCATGCCACCCATCTGGAGGTGGATGCCGACCATCAGCGGGTGAGTGGCGTGGCGATCCGGTCCCGGCAGGGTCGCCCGGGCCGGGTGCGGGCCCAGCGGGTGGTGCTCTGCGCCGGCGGTGTGGAGAACCCGCGCCTGCTGCTGGCCTCCGACCAGGTGCATCCCCGAGGCCTGGGCAATGACCATGACCTGGTGGGCCGGTATTACCAGGACCATGTGGGCTTCTATGGAGCCCATCTCGAACCGCTCGACTGGCGCGCCTTCCGCCATCTGTTCGCGAGCTTCGTGCAAGGCCGCCACAAGTTCGTGCCGAAGCTCCAGCTCACCGACGCCGCCCAGTGTTCCCTGCAGCTGCTGAATGTCACCGGCAACCTGGGGGTGCAGCTGGAGGAAACGGCACCGGTGCTCGGCCTGCGTCGCCTCTACAACAACCTGCGCCACGGCGCCCTCGGACGACACAACCTCAGGGATCTGAAGATGCTGCCCAAGGCACCACTGGAGAGCGCCAAGATCCTCTATAGCCATGTGGTGCAGGGGCGCATCCGTATTCCGCGGGAGTCGCGGATCTTCCTGATCGCCAATGCCGAATCAGAACCACTGCGCGACAGCCGGATCCAGCTCGCCTCCGAACGTGATGCCTACGGGCTGCGCCGGGCCCGCATCCACTGGCTGGTGAGCGACCGCACCCGGGTGGCCCTGGATGCCTACTTCGCCGAGGTGAAGCGGGTGCTGGAAGGCGCAGGGATCGCCCGGGTGCATCGCAACCCGATGCTGGCCGAAACCAACGACGACTGGAAATCCCGGGGCTACAGCCTCTATCACCACATGGGCGGCACCCGCATGGCCAGCCGGCCCGAAGACGGGGTGGTGAACCCCGACAGTCGGGTGTTCTCGCTTGCCAATCTCTACGTGGCCGGCTCGTCGGTGTTCCCCACCGGCAGCAGCTCCAATCCCACCTTCACGGCTCTGGCCCTCAGCTTCCGGCTGGCGGAGCACCTGGCCGCCGCCTCCCCAACGCCATGACCCTGCACCGCTGGCTCCGTGCCCTGCTCCTGTGGCTGCTGCCGGCAACCCTGTGGCTGGTCACCGCTCTGCTGCCGGCCAGCGCCGCCGCGGCCCCGCAGCTGGTTCTGCACGACGGCCCCTGCAACGCCTCAGCAGCCCTCGGCCTGGGGCAGGGCCTGTTCGCGGTCGTCGATGACGAGGCCGCAGCCCCGGTGCCCCTGCGGATCTACCGGATCGGGCAGGCAGGCCCGCCGCTGGCCGTCGCCAGCCTTCCGGCAGCAGCGGACGCCAACCAGCAAGGCAGCAAAACCGGAGCCGAGGAGCACGCCGAACTCGATCTCGAGGGAGCCGCCTGGCTGGAGCAGACCGATGGCCAGGGAAGGCTCGCCTACTGGATCGGCTCCCACAGCACCGGCCGCAACGGCGCCTCCCGCCCCAGCCGTCGGCTGCTGTTCGCCACCCGCCTGCAGCTCACGCCAGGAGGCACCTCGGTGGAGGTGGAGCCGGTGGGGCTGCCCTATCGCACCCTGATCGAGGATCTGAACCGGGATCCCCGCTATGCCCCCTTCCGGCTCGAACGGGCTGCCGCCCAGGATGGCAAGGGCAAGCAGGGACTCAGCATCGAAGGGTTGGGGGCCGGAGCGGAAGGCAGTCTGCTGATCGGCTTCCGCAACCCGCTGATCGAGGGCAAGGCGCTGGTGGCAAGCCTGCGCAATCCGGCGGAGGTGCTGGCGGGGGCGACAGCCCGCTTCGGCGACCCCCAGCTGCTGGATCTGGGCGGCCTCGGCATCCGCAGTCTCGAGGCCACACCCCATGGTGTGCTGGTGGTGGCCGGAGCACCGGGCTCCCAACCGAAGAAGCCCCTAGTGCCGCGGTTGTTCCACTGGTCGGGCGCAGCGGCGCACCCGCCGCGAGAGGTGGAGGGCGTGGAGCTGGACGACCTCAATCCGGAAGCCCTGTTCCAGGAGGGGGATCGGTTGGTAATTCTCAGCGACGATGGCCACCGACGCCTTGGCGGCGGCAAGGGAAAGAGCTGCGAAGACCTGCCCTCCGCCGAACAGGGATTCCGCGGCCTGGTGCTGCCGATTCCGGCGCCAGCCTCCTAGGCCGCCGCATCGAAGGGGGCACCGGCCAGCAGTGCATCGAGCACCCCGCGCCGATCCAGGCTGTGGAGGGCATCACAGCCACCGATGTGCTGATCGTTGATGAAGATCTGGGGCAGGGAACGCCGGCCATCGGAGCCGCGGGCCACCATCGCGGCACGGGCGGCCTCATCGCCATCGATCACATGTTCGCTGTAGGCAACTCCCTTGCGATCCAGGAGTCGCAACGCCCTCACACAGAAAGGGCAGCCGGTCCAGGTATAGATCTCGACCTTGGCCATGGGAGGCGGCAGTACATCGCTGGAGTGCCAACCTAACCACCGAGGCCCGGGCCCCGCAGGCCGCAGCGCACCAGCAGCCCATGCAGCCGCAGTCCATGCAGCAGCAGACGACGGCCCAGCCCCCAGCTCCCGCCCCGGTGCGGGGCGTCTGGCTCTCCAATGTCGACTGCGAAGCCTTCCACAGCCGGGAGGGAATCGAGACCGCCATCGCCCTGATCGCGGCCACCGGCTTCAGCCATGTCTTCCCCGTGGTCTGGAACCGGGGCCTCACCCTGTTCCCCAGCCGCACGATCGAGGCCCTGCTCGGCCCGGAGCTGGCGATCGCCCCGGCCTGGCGCGGCCGGGATCCGCTGGCCGAAATCGTGAGCGCTGCCGAACGCCATGGCCTGCAGGTCATCCCCTGGTTCGAATACGGCTTCGCCGGCGGCCACACCATCCAGGGGGGGCCGCTGCTGGCGGTCCGCCCCGACTGGGCAGCCCGCAACCGCCAGCAGCAGCTGGTGCGCCGCAACGGCTTCGAGTGGCTGAACGGCTTCGATCCCGCCGTGCAGGAGTTCATCAGCGACCTGATCCTGGAGGTGGTGCGCACCTATCCGGTGGCCGGCATCCAGGGCGATGACCGGCTGCCGGCCCAGCCGGTCCAGGCCGGCCATGATCCCGCCACCGTGGCCGCCTACCTGGCAACCACGGGGCGACGGCCGGGCCGCGACCACGACGCCGCCTGGACCAGCTGGCGGTGCGACCAGCTCACCGGGTTCCTGCTCCGCCTGCGGCAGCGGATCAAGGCGGTGCGGCCGGACTGCCTGCTGTCCCTGGCACCGGGTCCCCACCCCTACGCCCGCCGCGAGTACCTCCAGGACTGGCCCAGCTGGCTGGACCAGGGCCTGGTGGACCTGCTCCACCCGCAGCTTTACCTGCGCGGCCCCGCCTGGGCCTACGGCCGACTGCTGGACCACAGCCTCAGCGCGGCGGGGGTGCAGGCCGATCCTTCCCGACGCCAGCGCTTGGCACCGGGACTGCTGCTGAAGGTGGGAGACCACGTGGCCAGCCCGGAAAGGATCTGGCAGTGCATCGAAGCCAACCGGGCCCGGAGCGTGAACGGCGAGGTGCTGTTCCACTACGAGGGCCTGGTGGCCAACGGAGCAGCCTGCGCCCGCCTGTTGCAGCAGAAGGGATACGGCCGCAGCGGCGGCAGCTGAGGCGAAGGGAGCACGATGGTGGGGACGCCAGGCCAGCCTTCGCCGTGTCCCCTGCCCTTGAGGATTCCACGCCTTCCGCCCGGCAGCTGGCCGCGGCCGAAGCCTGCTGCCATCGCCTGGCCGGCCACCTGTTTCCGTGGGACATCACCCGCTCGCTCGAGCTGGCCCTGCTGCGCACGTTCAGCCTGCCCTCGATCTCCGGGCTGCTGGTTCAGACCGGTGAGTTCGAGCAACGCCCGCGCAAGCGCTACGACGACACCGGCCTGATGGTGGCCGAACTGCTCCGCCAGGGGGTGAACAGTGCGGCCGGCATGGCGGTGATCGAACGCATGAACCGCATCCATGGCCACTACGCGATCAGCAACGACGACTTCCTCTACGTGCTCTCCACCTTCGTGGCCGAACCGATCCGCTGGATCGCCCGGTATGGCTGGAGAGCCCTGAGCCCGGAGGAACAGCAGCACCTGTTCGTGTTCTGGCAGGCGGTGGGCGAACGGATGGGCCTGCACCACCTCCCCGCCAGCCTGGAGGCCCTGCTCAGCCTCAACCGGCGGGTCGAGCACGAATCCTTCGCCTATGCCGAAAGCAACCGCAGGGTGGCGGATGCCACCCTGACCATGCTCCTCTCCGACTGGCCGTCAGGCCTGCGACCGCTGCTGCGCACCACCCTGCTGGGCCTCCTGGACGCGCCTTTATGCGACAGCCTCGGCTGGTCCCGCCCGCCCACCGGCGTGGAACAACTGGTGCTGCTGGCGCTGCGGACGCGCAGCCGCAGCAGTGGCATGAGCCAATGGCTGCGCCAGAGGCTGGGACAAGGGGAGCGCAGCCGCTTCTATTCCCAGAGCCCCACCCCCAGCTACGGCAGCAGCTTCCGCCTGGAGCAGCTCGGACCTCCGGCCCTGCTCGACAAGCTCAACCGCCCCTGAAGGCCCTCAGCGCCGCCGTCCGGGCCGATCGCCCTCGTTGTCGCCGGTGGGGGTGCAGGCCATGGGGCCGACACAGGCCACCACGGGATAGGGGGGCTCCTGGCTCAGGAACCCACTTTCATCGCGGCAGACATAACGCACCGCTCCGTTACGGTCGCGGGCCTGGAGCGCAGGCACCGGCACGAAACGCCCGGTCTCCAGACAGGCCAGGGCGGCACCCAGGCCGTAGTCCGCGGAGGCCACCGGCGGTGGAGTGGCCTCGCGGCTGTCCCGGGCGTAGGCGGCGGGCGCCGGCGGCAGCAGCAGACCGATCACCGCCAGGAGCAGGCAGAGCGGCAGCGCCAGCAGCGACCCAAGGGAGGCGAACACATCGAAAACGCAACTTGAGATGTTCTATTCAGGGGCCCCGCCCGGCGCCAGCGACGGGGACCATCCGTAACCAAGGCCGAGCCTCAGAACCGGAAGGTGGTCTTCACCAGCGCCCCGAAGTTGGTGAACGTCGGTCGGGAGATGCCGGCCTGCATCCCCAGGCTGCGGTTGATCTGCCCCCAGGGATTGGCCAGGTAGAAGACGGCGGGAGTCACCGTGATCGCATCCGTGAGCTGCAGGCGGTACCAGGCCTCCCAGGCGAGGTTGCCGTCATGGGGCACGTCGCCGGCCTGCCCCAGCAGGGAGGAACAGATCCGGCCGCAATCGGTCACGAAGGTGGGCTGGAGCACCGCCAGCCCGAGCATGTTGCCCTTGGTGAGCACATCGCTCCACTGCAGTCCCACCAGCCACGACTGACTCACCATCGGCGCAAAGCCGCTGCTGCCCTCGCCGGGCTGCACCACGTTTCTCCCCCAGCCGGCACTGATCGAGGGCAGCCAACCGGCCGCGGCCGGCTGCCAGTAGCCGCTCAGGGCCACCGAATCGGTGCGGCCACTGACGCCGAAGGCGGCCAGGGCAGGATCCGCCTCGGTGTTGAGGGCCGCCAGGGGCGTGGCGCTGCCGGGATACACCCCCCCGGGGAAGCCCCGGCTCACGTTGTAGGTGAAGGCCAGAGCCCAGGGGCCGGGGGCCACACCGATCTGCAGCGTGCCGGTGGAACCGGCATTGGCGGTGCCGAAGCCACCGGCCGTTGGCGACCCCACGTCGCCGTTGTAGGCGATCGTCTCGGCGCTGATCGCCCAGGCCCCCCGCTTCCACCACAGCCCGGCACCAGGGCCGAGGTTGGTGTTGTACGCCCCGGGAGCCCCGGCATAGGAGGCGACATCGAGGATCGAATCGCTCGGATAGAGATTCGGCCAGATCGCCAGCATGTCGTCCTGGCGCACCCGGCCACCGAGGGTGACGGTGAACTCCTCGCCGAGGGGAAACTGGTAATAAAGGCGATAGATCGAAAGCACGTCGCCGCAGTCCTGGGCACGCACGGGATCGCCGCCCCGGCAGGTGGTCTCGAAGGCCACCTCGAGCTGGTTGAGGCTGTCGGTGTTGCCGAAGGACGACTGGGCGAAATTGCCGGCCCGCAGCTGGGTCCGCAGCAGATCCTTGCCCGTGAAACTGGTCTCGAAGCCGAGCCTCAGGTCGTAATTGAGGGTGAGGGCCCCCTCCTGCGCAGGAAAGGCCTGCATCAGGGGCGGATTGTTGCCGCTGAAGCTGTTGCCCCCGAGCACGAACGTGGCCTGGCCCACCAGGCGGGTGGTGGGACTGAAGCGCAGCACCTCCAGGTCGCCCAGCCGGCCCTCCAGGCCCTCCACCCGCCCGCGCAGCACCGCCAGCTCCGGTTCAAACTCCGCCAGGAGCCCCCGCAGTTCCTCGCCGCCGCTACCCAGCGACTCCAGACACTGCAGCAAAAGGCCCGCCGCCTCGAACCGACTGAGCCCACGAGCACCCCGCAGCCGGCCCTCCACATAGCCGTGCACACAGCTATGGCGCTCGATCTGGCCGACGAGGGCCTGGGCCGCCCAGTCGCCGGGTTGCAGGTCGCGGAACGAGGCCAGACCCGGGACGTCCTGGCCTGCCCGCGCCGCCACCGGAACCAGGGGAAGCCAGGTCAGGAGAACGGCGGCCGCCAGACCCACACCCCCAGCCCCATGCCGGGGCCCATGCACCGCCATCGACAGCAACCTCCGCAGGCTCCCACGCTGCCGGAGCCTGGCGAATCCGGACGAAACCCACCAGAAGAGACCCAGCGACGGTCACAATCCTTTTCTAGGTTCGGCCCGCTGAACAGCCATCATGCTGCGACGACCGGCTTCCCTCAGAGCCCTGCTGCTGCTACCCCTCGTGGGTCAGCTGCCGCTGGCCATCGGTCTGGTGAGCCTGTTCTCGTACCTCACCGATCAGCGCTACCACCAGGAACTGGAACGCAAGGGCCTCGAGAGCACCAGCCAGAGCGTGGACACCTATCTGCGCGGCTATCTCCATAACGCCCAGCAGGTGATCCGGGTGATGGCCGAAGCGGTGGAGAGCGGCCGCCTGAATCCCGCCGATCGCAACGCCACCTCCTCCTTCCTCTGGCAGCTGCACCGCACCTTTCCCGAGGCCCCCTACCTCAACTACGGCCTGGCCGACGGCAACTTCATCGGCGTCGGCCAGAACGACAACGACAGCCCGAAATTGTTTCTGGAGGTGGCGAGCAAGGCCACGATCGAAAAGCTGGAACTGTTTCCCCTCGATGCCGAAGGGAGGATTTCGGCACCGTCCCAGATCCGCCCGTTCGGGGACTTCCGCAACGATGACTGGTATCGGCAACCACTCGTGGCGAATCGCCCGATATGGACCAGCATCTACAACTGGGTGGATGCACCCGAAGTGATGGCCATGGGCGCCGGTATGCCGATGCGGCGCCAAGGTCGGCTGGTGGGAGTGGCCGGAGTGGATGTCTTCCTCTCCAACATCGGCGAGTTCCTGCGCTCCCTGCCGCTGGAGGCAAAGAGCCTCGTCTATGTGGTGGACACGGAGGGGCTGCTGGTCGCCAGTTCGACACGCTCGTACCCGTTCCGGATCGTGAGCGGCAGGGGAGTGCGCCAGGCCGCCATCGAATCGGGGGAGCCCGGGATCAGGAGCTCGGCCAGGGCACTGCAGAAAAAGCTCGGCAAACTCGGCTCGATCACCGGGCAACACGACCTGGAGGTGGATCTCGACGGCGTGCCGATGCTGGTGCGGATCCATCCCTTTCGCGACGACGCCGGCCTGGACTGGCGGATCGTGACGGTGCTGGCGGAGGAATCGATCGCCGGACACCTGGAGCGCGACCTGCTGACCAACCTGTTGGTGGTGATGACGATCACGGGCGTTTCTGTGGCCCTGGGGCTCTCCTCCCTGCGCCGCATCCGCACCACCCTGGATTCGCTGACCGCCGGCTCCGAGGCCCTCGCCGCCGGAAACCTCAACACGGAGGTACCTCCGCCCGGGATCCGGGAACTCACCCCCCTGGCCGAGAGATTCAATGCGATGGGTCGTCAGCTGCGGGAAAGCTTCGGGCAGCTGGAGGCCCAGAACGCCACCGTGCACCAGGCGGTGGTCGAACGCACCCTGCAGCTGAGCCAAGCCAATCAGAGGCTGGAAGAGGAAATCACCAAACGCAGCGAAGCAGAAGTGGAGCTGCGTCGGGCCAACGCCGAACTCGAACTGGTGGCGAACACCGACCGACTCACCGGCATCGCCAACCGCCATCTGTTCGACAGGCTGCTCGAGCAGGAATGGAACCGCCACGGCAGGGAACGCCAGCCCCTTTCCCTGCTGCTGCTCGATGTGGATCATTTCAAGCAGTACAACGACACCCACGGACATCTGGCGGGGGACTCCTGTCTGATGGAGGTGGCCCGAGCCATTGAGTCCGGTCTGCAACGAAGCTCGGATCTGCCTGCGCGTTTCGGCGGTGAGGAATTCGTGGTGCTGCTGCCCAACACCGACAGCCGCGGGGGATTGGCCGTGGCCGAACGGATCCAGAAGACCCTGCGGGAGCGATGCCGGCAGCGATCGCAGGAAGCTGCCCCGGAGTTCGTGACGGCCAGCATCGGAATCGCGTCGCTCCAACCCCGGCAAGGCCAGCGACCGGAACGGCTCCTGGCCCTGGCCGATGCAGCGCTTTACCGCGCCAAGGCAGCCGGCCGCGATACCTGCTGTCTCTGATCCTGACGCTGATCGCCGCCGTTTCCGTGCAGATCCACGGGGGTGGTGGAGGGGGCCGGCCAGCGGGTGGCCACCCGGTGATAACTCACCGGTCGCGGGGTCAGCCACATCACAGCCCGCAGACCGTCGGTGAAGTAGGGATCACCGGTGTAATTGCTACGGGGCTGCTCGAACGGCGCTTCCCCCACCCCCTTCAACAATCCGAACCGCTCCAGGCCCTCGGAGAAGAAAAGATCCTGGAGCAGATACCAGCGGGTTTCATCCACGGAAGGATCGATCTTGTGGGTGGTGATCGTCTTGGCGGTCAGACGCACACCGATGTCTCGACTGATCTGTCCCACCCAGACCGAGGTGCCGTTCACCGTGACAGGAGCCAGCCACAACCGCATATGGTTCCGCTGGTTCACATCCTCCCGACCCTTCTGCAGCGCGATGTCCTGGCGACGGTTGAACACGTACAGCGACGACACCGGTGCATAGCGGTAGCGACTGCCGAACAACGACGAATGGATCGTCTGCCAGAGCGATCCCACGGTGAGGGCCTGGGTCACGTGCCAGCCGCGTCGGGCCAGCGGCGCGAAGATCGTGTCGCGATCCCCTACCAGCACAATGTTGAGGGGGTCAGCAGGGGTCCTGCGATCCCCTCCGAGGGTGCAGCAGGGCAGGGTCTTCTCGATCCACTGTCGCAACTCATCCTCGCTCAGGTCCTGGGTCCGGGCGGTGGAGGCCAGCTTGTCCCAGTCCACCTTCTGGAAATCGGTCTTGATGCCGGGCACCTGGGCCAGGAAGGAAAAGCGACGCACCCGCTGCTTGCCTGCCCCCACCAGTTCGATGCTGGCGAACTTCATCCCTTCATCGCGGTGCGTGAAGATGAAGCCGGCAACGGTCTGCCCCGGCTCCACGAAGATCGGCAACCCGAGGTGGTGGAGATGGTGATCAATGCGGGTGTTGGTGGCCGGTGTGAACACACCGTGCCCCTGCCAGGCCACCTCCATCGGCGAGAAGTACGCGTTGTCCACCGTGATCGGCGGGAGGTAGTAGCGAACCGGTTCGCGATTGACGACCTTCACCCACACCGGCTGAATGCCCCGCAGGGCCACCGGGAAACCAAGCACGTTGCGGCTTTCCTCGGGGGTGAGGGCCACCACGCTCACGGTCACGCCCTTCTCGGTGTGGGTCTCGGCGCGACGCAGCAGGGCGGCCTGGTCCACCGAGCGGGGCTGAAACGTGGCGCAGCCCCCGAGGGGAACAGCCCAGGCCAGCGGCAGCAGCAGCCCTCGCAGGCAACGTGCCGAAAGGGTCATGGTCCCCAACATCCCGCGCTTCAGTATTCCAGCAAAAATGCCTCCGGCATGCATCAACGCCTTTCGGGTGCGCCGGAGCGGGCCCGACAGCGCTTCTGCAGGGCGGTGATCAGCCGCTGACTGGCGTCAGGCCGCCCCTGCAACCCGAAGGCCTCGCGCTCCAACTGCCTGCTGCCGTGGTGATAGTTGGTGGTGAGGATACGCTCGATCTCACGCTCCACCACCGGTTCCAACCGGAACGTCCAGCCGATCGGGGTGAGCTTTCCGGTGGGACAGCTCTGGGCGGCATGGACAGCCTCGTGCAGAAACGTCTGGCGACCGATGCCGAGTTCGAAGGCCAGGGGCGACACCCAGAGGGTGCGGATGCTCGGCACGAACAAGCCGTAGCTGGCGCGATGCGGCGGCAGGGCGAGCAACACCCGAAAGCCGAAACCCCGCAGCTCCTGCTCCAGCGGCGCCAGTTCCGCGGGCCAGAGAAACGTTGTCTGCCGGATCGGCGGGGCCGAAGCTTGCGCCAACACCGGGACCGAAGCCAGAGCCGGTCCCATGGCGGCACCCAGGGCCAGCAGCACCGCCAGCCCTGATCGCAAGGGCTGGACCAGAACCTGGACCAGAACACGGAACTCCATCCCCACGGCCGGCAACACCACCCATCCATACCCTGGGGGAGCAGGTTGTGCCCCCTTGATGACCGATCCGATCCCCGTCTACCCCCAGCGCCAGCGAGGCGCTCTGCCCTTGGCCGTACCCATCGCCTTCCCTCTGCCCTTGCTCCTGCTACTGCCCCTGCTGCAGCTGGCTCAGATTCCTGCGGCGTCGGCGGGACCGCTGCTGCGCCGAGCCGAGAGTCGTCGGGCCTGCCAGGAGTTTGCCGGCAAACTCCAGGCGGTGAACGGCAACCCCCAACAGGCCCAGATGGTGTATCAGCAGGGGGTGCTGAAACTGGTGCAACAGTTCGGTTCCAACCCCTGCACCGACATCCCTGCCCCTGCGGCAACGGCCACGCCTGCACCGGCGGCACCAACGCCCCAGGCTCCGGCGGCCGCAGCCCCAGCGGCAAAGCCCGTTTCCAGCCAGCAGCAACAGGCCTGCACCACCTTTGCCAACAAGCTGCAGACGGCGACAGCCAGCGGCAACAAGGCCCAGGCGCAGCAGGTCTACAACCAGGGCCTGGAAAAACTCACGGCCAACTTCGGCCCCAACCCCTGCCCGGCTGTGAAACCGCCGCTCTGAGCACAGGGCTTCCCCGCTCCTCTCTCTCAGCACCCAGCTCAGAACCCAGAGCAACAAGGCATAAAAAAAGCCACCCGATGGGTGGCTTTTCTCTTCAGTAAAATGTTTTACCTGGCATCGAGCTATCTTCGCAGGGGGCTACCCCCCAACTATTGTCGCCGCTGCTGCGTTTCACAACCGAGTTCGAGATGGATCGGTGTGGGACCACAGCGCCATGGAC
>JBKDOV010000018.1:0-18285 GCA_046342815.1 Cyanobacteriota bacterium | reverse complement strand
CCCCACCCCCCTGCAGAAGTTCACCAACGACGAGGCCACCGCCAGCGTGGAAGCGGGCAGCGTCGACCAGCTGCTGCAGGCGCTGGAGGGTCGCTACCCCGGCATCCTCAACCGCCTCTGCGACGAGAACGGCAAGCTGCGCCGCTTCCTCAATGTCTATGTGAACAGCGAGGACATCCGTTTCCTCGACAACCAGACCACGGCCCTCAACGACGGTGATGAGGTGAGCATCGTGCCCGCCGTGGCCGGAGGCTGAACCCTCCATGACCCAGAGCCTCCCCGGCCCGAAGGCCAGCCTCCACGACTGGCAGAACCCGATCCGGATCCACGATTACCGCCAGGCTGCCAATCCGGTGCGCCCCGGCCTGACGCCGCCGATCCCGCTGCAGCAATGGAGCCCCCAGCTCCATGCCGAGGGACCCTCCGCGATCCATCCGCTCGATCTGAGCCAGCAGCTCGGCTGCGGGGGACCCGCCACCAGCCCTGGTCTTGCCGCCCATTTCGTGCGGCTGCTGCCTGGGGAGAGCCTCACGGCTGCGGCAGAAGCCACCAGCTCCCTCTTTTACGTGCTGGCCGGCAGCGGCAGCCTGGAGCGGGGGGCGACCGCTGCCCAGGAATCGCCGCTGTCGCTCCGCTGGGGGAAAGGGGATGTGTTCGTGCTGCCCGCCGGCGAGCCGCCGCAGCTGAGCGCCGAAGCGGAGAGCGTTCTCTACTGGGTGCACGACGGCCCGCTGCTGCGCCACCTGGGGGTGGCCCCGAGCCTGGCTCGCTTCCGACCGGTGCACTACCCGGCCCAGCGGCTGGAGGAAGAACTGGCGAAGCTGCTGGCGGATCCCGGTGCCGCCCGCAGCAACCGGCTCAGCATCCTGCTCGGCCACGCCGATCTGCCCGCCAGCCGCACCGTGAGCCACACCCTGTGGGCGATGCTTGGCGTGGTGCCTCCCGGGGCCGTGCAACCTCCCCACCGCCATCAATCGGTGGCCCTGGATCTGATCATCGACTGCGATCCGGGCTGCTACACCCTGGTGGGCTCCGAACTGGACAGCGAGGGCGCCATCCGCCAACCCCAGCGGATCGATTGGCAGAGCGGCGGTGCCTTCATCACCCCGCCCGGCCTCTGGCATGCCCACGTCAATGAAAGCGGCCGCACCGCCCGGCTGCTGCCGATTCAGGATGCGGGGCTACACACCTATCTGCGCAGCCTCGACATCCGCTTCAGTGGCGGTCTGAGCGGCGGCCTGGGGGACAACCTCTGAAGCCTGGGGCAGGGGACCGGTCAGCAGGCCGGGATGGTCGGCCTCCCACTGCTCCACCTGGGCACGGAAGGCTTCGCCGTCGATCGTTTCCTCGGCGATCAACCGCTCCACCAGCTGGTCCATCAGCTCCCGGCGGGGACGAAGTACCGCCAGGGCATGGTCGAGAGCCTGGAAGGCAAGAGAACGCACCTGGGCATCGATCTGCCGGCCGGTCTGGCCGGAATAGGGAGCTTCGGAGCGAATCCAGTCGCGGCCGAGGAACACCTCGCCGCCATCGGATTCCAGGGCGATGGGTCCCAGGCTCGAAAAGCCATATCGGGTGACCATCTCACGGCAGATCCGACTGACCATCTGCAGATCCCCCGAAGCGCCCTGGGTGACCTCACTCGGTCCGAAGACCACGATCTCCGCAGCCCTTCCTCCGAGCACCACCACCAGGCGGGCCCGCAGGTAGGCGCGGCTGATCAGGCCGGAATCGAGGATGTCCTCGTCCGGCATCGTGCGGGCGAAGCCTCCCACCCCGCCGGCCCTCGGCAACAGGGTCACCTTGTCGAGCTTGTCGGCGTGGGGCACCAGGGTGGTGAGCAGGGCATGGCCCACCTCGTGGTAGGCGATCAGCCGCTTCTTGGCGCTGTCCTGGAGGGGGGCGGCGGTGAGGCCCATGGTGATGCGTTCGAGGGCGTCACCGATCGCCTGATCATCGATCGTCGCCCGGTTGCGACGGGCCGTGAGGATCGCCGCTTCGTTGAGCAGGTTGGAGAGGTCGGCGCCGGAGAACCCGGGGGTGCGGGAAGCCCAGGCAGCCAGGGAAACCGACGGGTCAAGGGGCCGGCTGCGGGCGTGCACCGAAAGGATGTCCTCCCGCCCGCGGCGGTCGGGCAGATCCACGGTGATGCGGCGATCGAAACGGCCCGGCCGCATCAGCGCGGCATCGAGCACATCGGGGCGATTGGTGGCTGCCAGCAGGATCACGCCGGAGTTGTCTTCAAAGCCATCCATCTCGGTGAGCAGCTGGTTGAGCGTCTGCTCCCGCTCGTCGTTGCCACCGCCGATGCCGGCGCCTCTCTGACGGCCGACGGCGTCGATCTCATCGATGAAGATGATGCAGGGCGCCTTGGCCTTGGCCTTGCGGAACAGATCCCGCACCCGGCTGGCCCCCACACCCACGAACAGTTCGACGAACTCCGAGGCCGCCATCGAAAAGAACGGCACCCCGGCCTCGCCGGCGATGGCCCTGGCCAGCAGGGTCTTACCGGTGCCGGGAGGTCCCACCAGCAGCACCCCCTTCGGGATCTTGGCCCCCACCGAGGTGAAGCGCTCCGGGCTCTTGAGGAAGGTGACCACCTCCTGGAGCTCCTCCTTGGCCTCGCCGATGCCGGCCACATCCTCAAACCGGACCCCCACGCTGCCTTCCGGCTGCACCCGGGGCTGGCTGCGACCGAAGCCCATCGCCTTGTTGGCCACCTGGGCGGAACGACGCAGCAACAGGCTCAGGCCCAGCAGCAACAGCAACACCAGCAGGGCATTGCTCACCAGGCCGGCCATCGCCTCATCGCGGCGTTCATCGCGAACGGTGAGGGGAACCCTGGCCTTCTCGGCGGTGCGCAGCAGCTGCTGATTGTCATTGAAGACCGGCACCTGCAGCCGGCTGCCGTCCTTGTAGGTGACCGATACCAACCGCTGGCGCGGCGCCAGCTCCAGATCCTTGACGCGACCCTCCCGCAGATCCGAAAGCAGACGGCTGTAGGAGGGGATGCCGGCCCGCGAAGGGAAGATCGAACGCAGGGCGGGAGCGGGTGCCTGGGACGGCTGGGCAGGAACCTTTGTGGGACCGGCAGGGGCGGCAGTGCCCGGGGCGGACGAGGCTTCTGCGGGGGCCGATTCAGGCCCCGGCCCAGGGGTCTGCGAAGGCCCGGGGGTGGAGGAGGAGGCTCCCTGGGAAAGCTGACGGACCGGAGGGAAACTGCTGCTCACTGGTGTCAGCCGTAGAAACCGAGTTTAGCGATTTGACGAAAGGTCGGCCGACAACGGAAGATCGTTGTTTGGTCTGAAGTTTCGGGATGGCTGTTCCCAAGAAGAAAACCTCCAAAGGCAAGCGGAACCAACGCCATGCCCACTGGAAAGCAAAGGCCGGCGTCGCCGCCGCCAAAGCCATGTCGATCGGCAAGGCTGTGCTGAGTGGCCGGGCCCAGGGCTTCGTCTATCCGATTGCCGAAGAGGCCGAAGACACCGAGGCCTGATCCCCCGGATCCAGCCAGCGGCGTCGCCCATCCAACAGGGCCAGCCCCTCCAGGGGCAGGCCCTTTTCGTGTTGGGAACCATCCACATTCAGGTCCAGTGGGGCGGCGAAACGTTCCGCCAGCGGGTCCTGATAGAGAGCCGGCGGCAGGGAGTGGAGAGTGGCCCGGACCATCGCCTCCACCTGGGCGGCGCTCAACCAGCCACCTCCTCTGCGCCGTTGCCGGGCTTCGGCCTGCAGCCGCCAGCGCCGCGGCAAGGACCAGCGGCTGGGACGCAGCAGCCAGAGGCCGTCGCATTCCTGCCAGAGCGGTACGTAGGCCTGCAGAGCCCGGTCCCAGCGGGGCAGCCATTCCAGTTCCTGCCTGCTGAAACCGGCGGCCCAGCCCGCCGCCCTGGAACCCTCCGCCCCTGCCAGGGCCGCCTCAAGCTGGTCGGTGCCCAGGGGCCGACAGCCCATCAGCCAGCCCTCGAGCACGAGGGCATCGGCCCGGCACTCCGACCAGCCGCAGCGATCGCCCTGGCCACCGGCCAGGGTCTTGTCGAAGCGGGGCAATCGGAGCACGCCGCTGCGACGCCAGTCGGCCAGCTGCTGCAGAAGCAATGGCAGGTCGTGGCTGCCCGGAGGCACCCGCCACACCCCGAAAGGATTGCCAGCCAGAACGGAACGGCGCTCCGGCCATGGAAGGTACAGATCGTCGATCGAGGCCACCGCCAAGCGCACCCCGGCCAGCGAAGCCAGACGCACCAGCAGACGGCCGAGGCTGGTCTTGCCGGCCCCCACCGGTCCATTCAGCGCCAGCAGCGGCAGCCGCTGCTGGCGCCGCCGCTCCAGACGATCCAGCAGCGGCAGCACGAACGCCTGCACCAGAGCGGGATCGATCGCCTGCAGTTCCGGCCATCCGGCGGCCGCGATCAGGCGCTCCTCCCACAGCCGCCGCCGCTCGGACCCCAGCGGCTCAGCTGCCAAGCTTGAAGGCCTCCAGAACCACCGCGAACACGGCCCCCACCCGCAGGTTGTCGACCACCACCCAGGCCAGCGAAGGTTCGGGTCGGTCCACCGGCAGCAGGCGCGTGCGCAGGCGAAGCATCAGTTCGATCAACAGCACCAGCACCAGCACCACCAGGGGCCGGCCGCCAGGCACCAGCAGCAACAGGCTGGTCACATTCTGGCCGAGGTAATAGCCCGCCAACAGGGCCAGCAGCGCGATGCTGCCGGCTCGCCAGGTGCTGCGCACCTGGCCCACCAGGACCCTGCCGCTGCGCTCAAGCAACAACTGCAGACGGGTGCGCTGCACCGGAAGCCGACTCATGGCGAAAGCAATCGCTGCAGGTAGGAGAGCGTGACGGCGCCCTCCCCACAAGGGGGACCGAGGTCCGGCAGCACCGCTGCCGCCGCTGCGAAGCCGGCGGCAGGCTCGGCTGCGGAAAGGGTGCTGAGGGTCACCAGGGTGGTGAGCCCGGCGGCTCGCGCCGCCGCCAGGCCAGGGGAGGAGTCCTCCACCGCCAACACCTCCTGGCAGGGGACCGCCAGCCGATCGAGGGCCTGGAGATAGGCCTCGGGATCCGGCTTCTTGCGCTGCACATCCTCGCCGCAGACCCAGAACTCGAAGGCGGCGGCCAGGTCCCCCAGCACCCCCTCCGCCAGAGCCTGCACCGCGCGCCGGGAACTGGTGGTGACGATCGCCTGACGGACTCCGGCCTCGGCCAGCTCCGCGATCAGGCGGGCCACCCCCGGCCGCAGCGACAGGCCTCCGGCCTGAACCAGCGAGAGATAGGCGTCCTGTTTGGCGCGGACCAATGCGTCGAGGCGCCCGGAGGCGGGGGGCTGCCCCTCCTGCTCCAGCAGCCAGGCGGCCATGCGCTCCCTGCCGCCCGTGATCGCCAGCCAGCGGCGGTAACCGGCCCGATCCCAGCGGCCCTGCATGCCGGCGGCAGCGAAGGCCTGGTTGAAGGCCACACGGTGACCATCAAATTCCGTCTCGGCCAGGGTGCCATCCACATCCCAGAGCACCGCTGCCAGGCCCGGCCCTGGTTTGCCCATCCCCCCTCCGCCCTGTTGCCGCAGGCTAAGCCGCCAAACAGCAGCAGCCGCAGCGGGAGCCGCCGCCGCAGGGCTGGACCCGGGGGCGCGGGACCGCACAATGCAGTCATCGTTTGTGAACCCTCCGTTGCTCTCCGCCATCGCCGAGCAACGCTGGCTGCTGCCTCCGGCCCTGCCGTCCGCGCTGCGGGCACCCACGAGCACCGCCCAGGCCGACGACCCCCACACGGGCCTGCCGGCGGAGCTGATGGCGGTGCTGCAGCGGCGCGGCCTCGATCAGGCCGCGATCGCAGCGCTGCTCGAACCCGAGGCGGCCCCGGACCCCCAGCGGCACTTTCCCGATCTGGAGAAGGCCCTGCAGCGCTTGGAGCAATGCTGCCGTCTGGGGGAGGCCGTGGCGATCTGCGGCGACTACGACGCCGATGGCATGACCAGCACGGCGCTGCTGGTGGGGGTGCTGCAGCGGCTCGGGGCGCGGCCCCAGGCCGCCATCCCCAGCCGCATGGACGATGGCTATGGCCTCAATGTGTCGATGGTGGAGCGGCTCGCCGCCGAAGCGGTGCCGCTGCTGATCACGGTGGACAACGGCGTGGCCGCCGAAGCGGCCCTGGAGCGGGCCGAAAGTCTGGGAGTGGAGGTGATCCTCACCGACCATCACACCCTGCCTGAACGGCTTCCGCCCCACCTGGCGCTGCTCCATCCCGCCGTGACCCCCCCCGATTCCCCCTACCGGGGCCTGGCGGGCGTGGGGCTGGCCCATCTGCTGGCCATGGCCCTCTGCCTGCGGATGGGCTATCAGCAGGGCCGGGAGATGGCCCTCACTCTCTTCTGCATCGGCACGATCGCCGACATGGCCCCGCTCGCCGGCGTCAACCGTCGCTGGCTGCTGGATGGGCTGCCGGCCCTGGGCCGCACCCGCCTGCCGGGCCTGCGGGCCCTGCGGCAGCTGGCGGGACTCGAGGAAACCATGGTGGATGCCGAGGCCGTGGGCTTCCAGATCGCCCCGCGGATCAATGCGGTGGGACGCCTGGGGGATCCGCTGCTGGTGGTGGATCTGCTGACCACCGAGGATCCCGACCTGGCGATGGAGCTGGCCCGCCGCTGCGAGGAGCTCAACCGCCAGCGGCGCGAGCTGTGCAACGCGATTGAGGCGGAGGCCCTGGCGCTGCTGGAAGCCGATGGGCCCCAGCGCCCGGCATTCCTGCTGCTGGCCCAGAACCACTGGCACCACGGAGTGATCGGCATCGTGGCCGCCCGCCTGGTGGAACGCTTCGGACGGCCGGTGGCCCTGCTGGCGGGCGAAGGCAACGGACGCCTGCGGGCCTCGGTGCGCTCCCCGCGCGGCTTCGCCGTGGATGCGGCCCTGCGGGCCTGCGCACCGCTGCTGGAGCGCCACGGAGGCCATCCCGCCGCAGGGGGATTCACGGTGCGGGCCGAGATGGTGAGCCAGCTGCAGGAGGAGCTCAACACCCTTGCGGAACGGTGGCTGGAGGGCCAGGGAGAAGGCAGGCCGGTGGAACCGGAGGTGCTGCTGCACCTGGAACGCATCGATCGGCACTTCTGGCACCAACTGCAGCGGCTCGCCCCCTTCGGCATCGGCCATGCGGCGCCGATGTTCTGGAGCAGCGGCTGCCGGATCGTGGAACAGAAAGTGCTGCGGGGCGGCCACCTCCAACTGCAGCTGGAACAGGGCGAGGCCAGGGTGCGGGCCATGGCCTGGCGCTACGAGCAGACGTTCGACCCCGGCTGCCCGGTGGATGTGGCCTACCGGCTGCGGCTGGATCGCTGGCAAGGCCAGGAGCGACTGCAGCTGGAGCTGGTGGCGCTGCGGCCCAGCGCCGGCGAAGTGGTGCTGCAGCGCAGGAACCGCACCTACTGGTGCAGGCGCCAGGGCGCTGACCTGGTGATCCGCAATGCCGCCGGCGAGGAACTGCGCCGGGGACTGGACAGCGCCGATCATCCCTATGTGCGCTCGCTGGTGCTGGAAGCGGCGATGGCCCTGGGCATGGCCAGTTAGAGCCAGCAGGATGGGCAGCAGCGGCAGGCAGCAGCGAGCAGCGCCCAAAGACCAAAAAAAACCGCCAGTCGGCCGGGGCCGCTGACGGAGGGATGGAAGCAGGGCCTTGTCCTCAGAGGGCGCCGCGGCGGTAGAAGAGGATGAAGATCACGGCCGGTCCGGCCAGGGTGATCAAGGCAAGGGCTCCGAAGTTGGCGATCAGGTGGAAGTCGATGCCCATGGGAGGGTTCTCTTGCGGATGATGCTCGCAGGAGATTAGGGGGCCGGCGGCCCCGTGGGGAAGCCTGGAGGCTGCCACTGTGACGGCTTGTCACAGCATCAGGATCGACTGCTGCCCCACGACCACGTCCCAGACTGATCCCCTGCGTGCAGCGAACAGAGAACGATGGGCCGCGAAACCGAGAAATGGACATGCATCAGCGGCTGCGGAAGCTGCTGCCGGCTCGATCCCAGCCGACGCCATGAGGCGATCGAAGCCCTGGAGGAGGAGCAGCGCCGCACCTACCTCTCGATGGTGGGAGAGGACGGCTGGTGCATCCACTTCGACACGGGAGGCCGACGCTGCCGCATCTACGACCAGCGTCCCGATTTCTGCCGGGTCAGCAACCTGGTGTCGTTGTTCGGCTGTGAAGGGGACGACCCCGAAGCCCTGGCGATCAGCTGCTGCAAGGACCAGATCCGCAGCGAAGTGGGCGGCCGTGGCAGGGTGATGCGGCGCTTCCTGCGTGCCATCCGTCCCCTTCCATGAGCATCCCATCGGGCTCCCCCCCCGGCAGCGAGCCGGCTGAGATTCCTGGCATCGAACCGGACGCCGCATCCACGCCGGCGGCGGCCAGCTGGATCGGGGTGTTTCTCTCCACGGCCACCACCGTGTTTCTGGCCGAGCTGGGGGACAAGACCCAGCTGGCGGCCCTGCTGCTCTCCGCCGAATCGGGGCGTCCAGGGGTGGTGTTCGTGGGGGCTTCCCTGGCCCTGATCTGCTCCAGCCTGGTGGGAGTGCTGCTCGGGCGCTGGCTTTCCACGGTGATGAGCCCCCGCCAGCTCGAACGCTCCGCCGGTGTGCTGATGGTGGCACTGGGCCTGTGGCTGGGCAGACAGGCGGTGCTGCACCTCGCCCCGCTGCCCGCTGCCTGAGAGCCATGCCCTTCGCCCTTCTCGCCTCCACCTTCGTCACGGTCTTCCTGGCCGAACTGGGAGACAAGACCCAGCTCGCGATCGTGAGCATCAGCGGCACCTCGTCGCGACCGGGGGCGGTGTTCGCCGGCAGCGCTGCCGCCCTGGTGCTCGCCAGCCTGGTGGGCGCCGCCGCCGGAGGATCCCTCGCCAGCGTGATTCCCACCGATGCCCTCCAGCTGGCGGCCTCGGTGGGGTTCCTGATCATCGGCAGCCGCCTGATCCTGCGCTCCCGCTCCGAGGAAACCGCAGTCGAAACAGAGGAGCAGGCCCCCCCCACTGCCTAAAGTCGGGGCAACTGCTCTCACCGTGCGTCGTTTCGGTGGGAGTCCAGCGGTAGGAGATCAGTGGATGGGGGATCAGCGGAGGATGCCAAACCGTCCTCACCCCCGCCCAGCGGTCCACCTTCCCTCCGCAGCGCACTCCGAAGACTGCCCCGATGAAGTTCACGGTCGCCGATCTGCTCGACCAGCTGTCCACCAGCACCGTCCTGCCCCTGGCAAAACTCGAGAAAGGTCTGGCCCTGGCCACCAAACCCGAGAAGCAGCAGCTGCGCATCGGTCTGGATGCGCTGGCGCGGCTGGGGCTGGTGGAGGAGAACGAGGAAGGCCTGCGGCGCGGCGACGCACCTGATCTGGTTGCCGCCCGGCTTCGCTGCTCCAGCAAGGGATTCTGCTTTGCCCTGCGGGAGGATGGCGGTGAAGACATCTACATCCGGGACCACCAGCTCAACCACGCCTGGAACGGGGATCGGGTACTGGTGCGCATCACCCGCGAAGGCGGGCGCAGGCGTTCCCCGGAAGGGGGCGTGCAGTGCATTCTCGAACGTCACACCACCAGCCTGCTGGCCCAGGTGGAGCGTCAGAACGAGCGGCTGCTGGCCGTTCCCCTCGACGACAGGCTGCTGACCAGCATCGAGCTGCCCGAGGGAGATGCCAGCCACCTCGAGCCCGCCGAGGAATCGGTGGTGGAGGTGCAGATCGACCGCTTCCCGGTGGCCCAGTTCACGCCCCAGGGCCACGTGGCCCGCAGCCTGCCGGTGCACGGGGGCGAAGCCGCCGACCTGGATCTGCTGCTCACCAAGCACCACCTGCACGAACGGCCCGCCGCCCCCCGGGCCACCCTCAAACCCCTGGCCGCCAAGGGGAGGACCGACCTCACCGGCCTGCCCACGGTGCTGCTGGGCGGCTGGAGCGGCAGCGACGCCCCCGGGCTGCCGGCCCTCTCCCTGGAGGAACGGGAAGAGGGTGGTTGGCGCCTCTGGGTCCACAGCCCCGCCGTGGCCGAACGGCTGAGCCTGGGAAGCAACCTCGACACCTGGCTGCGGGATCAGGGGGAAGCCCTCTGTGTCGGAAAGCGCTGGCTGCCGCTTCTGCCCTCCACCCTGGCCAAGGCCGCCGGTTTCCGGAGCGGGGAGAGCAACGAGGCCCTGTCGGTGGCCCTGGAACTCAGCAGCCAGGGGGAACTGGAGCACTACCGCTTCCATCTCAGCGTGATCCAGCCCGCCGGCATGGTGGATCCAGCGGCGATGGAGGCGCTGGCGGAACGCAAGCCGAAGGCACGCACGGTGCCCGCAGCCCTCAAGAGCCTCAAGGACCAGGTGCCCATGCTTGAACAGCTGGTGACCCTGGCGGGCCTGCTGCGGGAGCGCCGGCTGGCAGCCGGATCGATCGACCTCGACCTGCCCACCCCTCCGCTGGAGAGCCTCGGAGACCTGCGCATCCCGGCCCCGGACGCGGCCCACAGGGGCTGGTTGGTGGAACTTCCCGGCAATCACCCGATGGCGATGCTGCGGGAAAGCCTGCTGCTGGCCCATCGCGCCCTGGGCAACCACCTGGCGGCTCTGCAGCTGCCCGCCCTCTACGCCGTCAACCCGGCCGCCGAAGCCGCGGAGATCAATGAAGTGGCCAAGGCGGCCCTGGCGCTGGAGATTCCGATGGAACTCAGCGCCGACGGCAATGCCAGTGCGGCGGAACTGGCAGCCGCCTTCGCCGCCACCGATCGGAGCCGGGCCCTGCAGCAGCAGCTACGCGACAGCCTTTCCCCCGTGCAGCTCTCCGACGAACCCGGCCCCCACGCCCTTGCCGGAGAGGAGACCGCCTTCGCCCCCTGGACCTGCCCCGGGCTCCACTACGCCGATCTGTGGAACCAGCACGTTCTGGTGAGCCTGCTCACCGATGGCAAGGACCGCCCCACCGTGCGCCACAAGACCAGCGTCGACCTGGCGAGCGACCTCTGCCACGGTTCCGTGGACTGGGCCCTGCTCACCCCAAGCCAGCTAGCTCCGTATCAGGAGAGCCTCGAGCGGGGTCTGGTGCAACGCCTCAACAACCGCGGTCGGTTCCTGACCGAGATCCATGGCGACGCGCTGGCGATGGCCCAGGCCCGACATGCCGAACCGCTGGTGGGTCAGGTGCTGCCAGGCGTGATCAGCGGGGTCCAGAGCTATGGCTTCTTCGTGGAGGTGCCCCCCTCCCAGGTGGAGGGCCTGGTGCATGTGAGCTCGCTCAAGGACGACTGGTACGAGTACCGCTCCCGCCAGAACCGCCTGGTGGGTCGCAAGTCGCGCCGCTCCTACATGGTGGGCGACATCGTCGAGGTAGAGATCCAGAAGGTGGATGCCCTCCGCCATCAGATCGATCTGGCGGTGCAGCAGCCCGAGATCCTCGAACCGATCGCCAACGATGCTGGCGACGAAGAGCTTGAGGACAACGACGACGACGAGCAGGGCTGAGCATGGCCCCGCGCTCGCTTCCGGTGGTGCTGGCGGTGTCAGGAGCCTCCGCCCAGCCCCTGGCCGAACGGGCCGTGGCCCTGCTGCTCCAGGCCGGGGAAGAGGTGGAGATGGTGACCAGCCGCGGGGCCATCGGCGTCTGGCAGGCCGAGATGGGCCTGCGGGTGCCCTCCGAACCCGAGGCCCAGGAGATCTTCTGGCGCGAACGCAGCGGCTGCCATACCGGCCGTCTGCGCTGTCATCGCTGGAACGATCAGGCGGCCGCGATCGCCAGCGGCAGCTTCCCCACCCGGGGCATGGTGATCCTGCCGGCCAGCATGGGCACGGTGGGGCGGATTGCCTCGGGCGTGGCCCTCGATCTGATCGAGCGGGCCGCCGATGTGCATCTCAAGGAAGGGCGTCCGCTGGTGATCGCGCCGCGGGAGCTTCCCTGGAACCTGATCCACCTGCGCAATCTCACCGCCCTGGCGGAGGCGGGGGCCCGCATTGCCCCGCCCGTTCCCGCCTGGTACCACCAGCCCACCAGCCTCGATGAGATGGTGGACTTCCTGGTGATCCGCGTCTTCGATGCCCTCGGGCTCGAACTCGGCACCCTGAACCGTTGGCAGGGGTCCCCCCATCGGCCATCCTCAAGCTGACCGCCTCCGTGTCCTTGCTGCGTCGTCTGCTGCTGCTGCCCCTCCTGGCCCCCCTGCTGGCGACGCTGGCCATCGGGGGGATCAACCCCCGGCCCCTGGTTTCCCTGAGGCTGCTCACCTGGAGTTCCCCGGAACTGCCCCTCGGGGCCTGGATCGCTGCAGCCGCCGCCACCGGCGCGGCCCTGAGCGGCGGCTCCGCGGCCCTGGCCCTGCGCCAGGGATCCACCAGCCTGCGGCGAAAGGTGCGGCGAGGAGCAGCGGCGGCGGCCTCCGGCTTCGACGACGAAGCGGAACCCTGGATCGGCAGAAGCGGGCGGCAACGGCGGGAGCGAAGGGAGGAGCGCCAGGAGGAAAGCCCCACCTGGCAGCAGGCACCGCCGATGGCCGCCTGGCCGGCGCGGGCCGCCGGTGATCCCGCCCCCACCGTTTCGGTGCCCTTCCGGGTGGTCTCGAGGCCCGAGGGCGTCAGAGCACAAGCCCCCGCCAGGAGGGCCGAGGAGCTGCGTGAACCGGTGCCGATCGGGCTCGATGACTGGGCCACGGCCCCAGGTGAGGAGTGGTGAAACCAGCCCCCAGCGACCGCCAGGCTGCCTAAAGTCGGCCGCAACGCCAATGTTTGAGGGCCGGAAGCAGTGACCCAGAGCGGAACACCAGAGAGCCCGGCCCCGGAGCCCATCCCCGCCGCTGCCGAGTCAGCGCCCGCCGCCGCCCCTGCAGCTGCCGAAGCAGCCCCTGCAGCTGCCGAGGCAGCGCCTGCCGAAGAGAAGGCCCGGTCCGCAAGGGCTGCAAAACCTGCCGACGCGGCGAAACCGGCTGGAGCCGCGAAGCCCGCGGAGGCCGCCGAAGCCGCCAAGCCCGCCGCCAAGGCCAAGCCCCCTGCTCCCGAGGACAAACCGTTCGACGACTTCGTGCCGAACCTGCTGATCCCCGCCCTGGCCAAGGAGATCCAGGCCTACGGCGGTGCCGCCCCGGAACTGAGTTTCAGCCAGGGGGCCATGCCCGTGGTGGGGAGCGACTGCTGGATGGTGAGGGGGGAGCTGCCCGGGGAGCGGCGCTTCTGGCTCTGCTTCACCGATGCGGACATCGCTTCGGCGAAGACCATTGCCCTGGCCGAAGCGGGGGGAGCTCCCAGCCTGCTGGAGTCCTTCCTGATCGATGAGAAGAAAATGACCCTGCCGCTGCTGGTGTCCCGGCTGGTGCAACGGCTCAACGGCCAGAAGTGGCTCGGAGCCAACTGAGGCTTCACAACCCAGCCGCCCATGGCGTCGGGGCCTTTACGATGCCCTCACTGCCTCTGCCGCCCTGCGATGGTGCCTCCCACCGCCACAGCCACCGCCCCGAATCCCAGGGTGGGCACTCCCGACGCGCCCGCCATCAAGGACCCGGTGAAGGACACGATCCTCACCCCGCGCTTCTACACCACGGATTTCGACGCCATGGCGGCGATGGATCTGCGGCCCAACGAAGCCGAACTGGAGGCGATCTGCGAGGAATTCCGCAAGGACTACAACCGTCACCACTTCGTTCGCAACGACGAATTTGAAGGGGCGGCCGACAAACTCGACCCCACCAGCCGCAAGGTGTTCATCGAGTTCCTGGAGCAGAGCTGCACCTCCGAATTCTCCGGTTTCCTGCTCTACAAGGAACTCAGCCGTCGCATCAAGCAGAAGAACCCTCTGCTGGCCGAGTGCTTCGCCCACATGGCCCGGGATGAGGCCCGCCATGCCGGCTTCCTGAACAAATCCATGTCCGACTTCGGCCTCCAGCTGGACCTCGGCTTCCTGACGGCCTCCAAGGCCTACACCAAGTTCAGCCCCGAACACATCTTCTACGCCACCTATCTTTCCGAAAAGATCGGCTACTGGCGCTATATCGCCATCTACCGCCATCTCGAGAAGCATCCGGAAAGCAAGATCTTCCCGATCTTCAACTTCTTTGAAAACTGGTGTCAGGACGAAAACCGCCACGGCGATTTCTTCGACGCCCTGATGAAGGCCGTGCCCACCACCGTGACCGGTTGGAAGTCGCGGCTCTGGTGCCGTTTCTTCCTGCTGGCCGTGTTCGCGACGATGTACGTGCGCGACGTGGCCCGCAAGGAGTTCTACGAGGCCCTGGGCCTCGACGCCCGCGAATACGACAAGTACGTGATCGCCAAGACCAACGAAACCTCCGCCCGCATCTTCCCGGTCGTTCTCGATGTGGAGAACCCCCGATTCTGGAGCGGTCTTGAGCACCTGGTCAGCAACAACGACCGCCTCACCAAGGCGGACGAATCCACCGCGCCTGCCCCGATCAAGGCCCTGCGCAAGCTTCCCTATTGGATCGGCAACGGCGTGGAGATGGCTCGCCTGTTCCTGATGGCCCCGATCCGCAGCGAGAAGTTCCAGCCGGCAGTGCGCTGAAGCCGCGTTCCCCCTCCCTGCCCTTCCTCCCCCGCTTCGCTTGGTCTCCTCCCCTGCCGCCCCCACCACCGCTGAACGCGGTGATGGTTCCCACGACGCCGGCCAGTTCGCCGATCCCCTCTGGCGCGCCAGGCTCGAACCCCTACTGGCCCTGGGCCGGGCCGCCGGCGCCGATCTGGTGGAGGTGTTCCTCGAACGCACCGATCACCTCGGTGCGCTGGCGGAACAGGAGGCGATCACCAGCGTCAGTCCCGCATTCGGCAAGGGGGCGGGCCTCCGGGTGTTCCGGGGCGGCCACGATGGCTTCGTCTCCACCAACGACCTCAGCGAAGCGGGCCTGCTGAGCGCCCTGGACCAAGCCCTCGGCATGCTCGGTCTGGTGCGGCCGCTGCAGGCCCTGGGCGGAGGGTTCGAGGGGCTCGCCGATCTCTGCGACCACGCCACCGCCAAGGCCGACTGGCTGGGCCGCTGTCCCGCCCTGGCCGAAGCCACCGGCAGGCTGCTGGAGGGCACCGCCCAGCTGGAGCGCCATGGTCGCCACCTGCAGGCCCGCCGCAGCACCTATGCCCGTGACTGGCAGGAGGTTCTGGTGGCGGCCAGCGATGGCACCTTCGCCCGCGACATCCGCCTGCATCAATCCCTGGGGCTGAGCGTGCTTGCCGCCGATGGCGAACACCGCGCCAGCCTGGGCCGCCGCTACGGCACTTCCGGCCGGCCCGACGACCTGCGCGAGTGGGATGCCGAGGCCTCGGCCCAGGATGTCTGCGCCAGCACGGCCACGATGCTCTACGCCGACTACGTGGAAGCGGGCCAGTTTCCGGTGGTGCTGGCGAACCGCTTCGGCGGGGTAATCTTCCATGAAGCCTGCGGGCACCTGCTCGAGACCACCCAGGTGGAGCGGGGCACCACCCCCTTTGCCGACAAGGTGGGCGAATCGATCGCCCATCCGGCCGTCACCGCCGTGGATGAAGGGCTCAGCGACGGAGCCTTCGGTTCCCTCTCGATGGACGACGAGGGAATGGCACCCCAGCGCACGGTGTTGATCGAGAACGGGGTTCTGCAACGCTTCCTCAGCGACCGTGCCGGCGAACTGCGCACCGGCCACGCCCGCACCGGCAGCGGCAGACGCCAGAGCCACTCGTTCGCGGCCGCCAGCCGCATGCGCAACACCTTCATCGCCGCCGGGCCCCACACCCCGGAAGAGCTGATTGCCTCGGTGGATCGGGGGCTCTACTGCAAGACCATGGGGGGGGGCAGCGTCGGCCCCACCGGCCAGTTCAATTTCGCCGTGGAAGAGGGCTATCTGATCGAGAACGGCAGCCTCGGCAAGCCCGTCAAGGGAGCCACCCTGATCGGAGAAGCCAAGGAAGTGATGCCCAGGATCTCGATGTGCGCCAATGATCTGGAGCTGGCCGCCGGCTTCTGCGGATCCGTGAGCGGCAGCATCTTCGTGACCGTGGGCCAGCCCCACATCAAGGTGGATGCGATCACCGTGGGGGGACGCTGAATGTCAGCCCAACCAGACGGCCTCAACGCCGAACAACTGCGGGAACAGCTCCAGCACCTGGCCAGCGAAGCCGGAGTGCGCCAATGGGATCTGGGGGCAGGCTGCAGCACCGACACCTCCGTGCAGGTGGATCGGGGCGAAGCGAAGCAGATGAAGGGCGCCCAGCGCAGCTCGATCACGGTGCGGGTCTGGAACGAGGACGGTCTGGTGGGGATCACCAGCACCTCCGACCTCTCCCCCACCGGTCTGGCCACCGCCCTGCATGGCGCCCGGGAGGCCAGCAACTTCGGCAATCCCGACGACACGCCGGCTTTCTCGCCGCTGGCCACCGCTCCCCTGGCCCCGCTGGATCAGCCGCGCCATGAGGCGCGCAGCATTCTGGAGCTGCTCGACACCCTCAAACAGGCCGAAGCCGATCTGCTGGGACGCCACCCGGCGATCAGCACCGTTCCCTACAACGGCCTGGCCCAGCGCAGCAGCGAAAGGCTCTACCTCAACAGTGACGGAGCCTGCCGGCACCAGAGCCTGACCACCGCCAGCCTCTATCTCTACGCCAGGGCCGAGGAGACCGGCCGCAAGCCCCGCAGCAGCGGTGCCGTGCGGCTGGCCTACGGCGCCGCAGACCTGGACATCGCCGGCTGCGTGGAGGAGGCGGCCGACCGCACGATCGCCCACCTCGACTACGCGCCGATCACCACCGGCCGCTACACATGCGTGTTCACCCCCGAGGCCTTCCTGGATCTGATCGGGGCCTTCAGCAGCATGTTCAATGCCCGGGCCGTGCTCGATGGGGTGAGCCTGAGCCGCCGCGAATCCCTGGGGGAGACCCTGGCGGCGCCGTTCCTGTCGATCCACGACAACGGCCTTCATCCCGGCAACATCGGGGCCACGGCCTTTGATGGCGAAGGCACCCCCACCCGCCGGCTGACGCTGCTGGAGGGAGGGGTGCTGCGCAACTTCCTCCATTCGGAAGCCACGGCCCGCGCCTTCGGGGTGGCCCCCACCGGCCATGCCGGCATGGGATCCAAGGTTTCGGTGAGCGCCGACTGGTTTGAGATCGGCGCCACCCCAGGGGCCGCGGCAGGCGCCCAGGGCCTCGACCATCGGGCCGGCTGCGGCCATGGCAGCGTCGGCCAGGAAGGGCTGGTGCTGATCGATTCGCTCTCTGCTCTCCACGCCGGGGTGAAAGCCAGCCAGGGTTCGTTTTCCCTTCCCTTCGACGGCTGGTTGATCCGCGATGGCGAGCGTCGCTCGATCGAGGCGGCCACCGTGGCCGGTGACATCCGCGAAGTGCTCAAGGGCCTGGTGGGCCTGGAGGGCGAGGCGAAGATCACCCCCGACGGGATGTGTCCCTACGTGTGGGTGGAAGGCCTCTCGATCACCGGCGACGCTTGAGGATCCTGTTCTGGGGCACGCCCCCCTACGCCCGGGTGAGCCTGGACGACCTGCACCGGGCGGGGCACGAACTGGTGGGGGTGGTGACCCAGCCCGACCGTCGCCGCGGCCGTGGCAATGCCCTGGTGCCCTCGGCCGTGAAGGCACGGGCCCTTGAACTCGACCTGCCGGTGTTCACCCCGGAGCGTATCCGGCGCGAACCGGACGTGCAGGCAGAGCTGGCCAGGCTGGGAGCCGACGTCTCGGTGGTGGTGGCCTTCGGCCAGATCCTGCCGCCGGAGGTGCTGGCGAGCCCACCGTTGGGCTGCTGGAACGGCCACGGCTCCCTGCTGCCCCGCTGGCGGGGTGCGGCTCCGATCCAGTGGTGCCTGATCGAGGGGGACGAACAGACGGGCGTGGGGATCATGGCCATGGAGGAGGGTCTCGATACCGGTCCGGTGCTGCTGGAAGGAAAGCTGACGATCGGGCTGCTGGAGAATGCCGAGCAGCTCGGCCAACGGCTGGCCCAGCTCACCGCCGATCTGCTGGTGGAAGCGATGCCGCGGATTGAAGCCGCCGGGCCGGGAGCGGAAGCCGATCGGCTGCAACGGCTGCAGGTGCGGCCCCAGGCACCGGAAGGGTTGGTGATGGCACGGATGCTCACCAAGGACGATCACCGCCTCGACTGGACGCTCCCGGCCCTGGCCCTGCACCGGCGGGTGATGGGCCTCTATCCAGGCGCCTTCAGCTTCAGCCAGGGGCGGCGCCTCAAGCTGCTGGAAACCGAACCGCTGGTCCGGCGTCTGGCGAGCGAGCTCAGTCCCGAAGGGCAGGCCCTGGCGGAGCGCTGGGGCATGGCGGAGGAGTCCAGAGACGTTGCAGCCCCTGGCACGGTGCTGGAG
>JBKDOV010000017.1:0-63198 GCA_046342815.1 Cyanobacteriota bacterium | reverse complement strand
TGGAGATCCGCCTGCTCCACGAACCGGAACAGACGGTCGAGGTCGTAGCTGGTCTCCTGGGGATGCAGATACATGTCGGCGAAATTGGCGTCGGCCGCGGTGTCCATCGCCCAGCGTTGCTCGTGGTGCCTGCGCAGCCGGTTCTGGTCCGGCAGATCGTGAAAGAGCTGCCTGCCGAGCCGCAGCCCCTCGGCCCCGGTTCCCACCCCCATCAGGCCGAGGGCCTTCTGGGTTCGGTGAATCTCCCAGCGCCCGCCATCGGCATACAGAAAAAGATGCAGCAGTCCGCCCGGAGCCAGCCTGGCGGCCAGGGAACGGAGGCCGGCCTCGGGGCGCTGAAGGTGGTGGAGCACCCCCACCGAGTTGATGTAGTCGAACGGACCTTCCCCCTCCAGGTCGAGCAGGCTGCGGCACTCGATCCGCAAGTCCTGCACCTGGGCCGCAGCCCCGGAACGGCGACAGCGCTCGCGGGCGACCTCGAGGGTGCCGGGGCTGATGTCCACGGCAAGCACCCGGGAGCCGGGATTGAGATGGCACAGGTAATCCGTGCTCACCCCGGTGCCACAGCCGGCATCGAGCAGGCGCCAGCGGCGCGGGGCTCCTGCCTCGGCCTCGGCCGGCAGGGCACCGGTCGCCGCCGCGAAGGCGCTCTCCACGCACCAGCGCCAGTTGTATCCGGGAGGAGGCCCGTCCTGCAGAGGATCCGCCGGATAGGGGAATCGGTCATAGAAAGCGCTCACCACCGGGGTGGCGGCATCCGACTGCATCGACATCGGCTGCGGCGGAGGAACGTCCGGCGAGCATTTCACGGCGTCGGATCCATGCCCCGGGCCAGCGCACCCGGGGCTGCAAACATTTGTTCATGCGGCCCCGAAGGATGAAGGGGGCAGCCGTAACGTTCCGAGGCCCGGCTCGCTCTCGTTCATGACCGTGACCGCCAGCAGCGGCAGTACCAGGGTCACCCCCCAGCTCTACGACACCCTGCCGCTCTCCAGCGTCCGTCAGGCGGAGCAGCAGGATCGCTTCCCTGATGGGGGCGAACTGGATTCGCTGATCACCTTCTTCCAGAGCGGCCAGATCCGCGTGGAAGCGGCCCGTCGCCTCTCGGCCAACGCCGACGCCATCGTGGCCAAGGCCGCCAACCGCATCTTCTCGGGTGGTACGCCCCTCTCCTATCTGGATGCCCCCCTGAGCATCGGCGCCGCCGGTGGCAGTGGGGAGGCCACGCCCCTGGCCGCCGACCAGGCCGCCTTCCAGCGCTCCGTGGAGACCTTCGCCGCCGGCACCGCCAGCAAGGGCAACGTCTTCAGCAGGCTGCTGGAAGGAGCCGGCGGAGATGCGGATGTGCGGGTGGTCCTGCCGAGTGGCTTCAGCCCGATCGCGGTGGGCCGGTACGGCACCGACCGCATGCGCAAATCGATCCGCGACCTGGCCTGGTTCCTGCGCTACGTGGGCTACGCCGTGGTGGCTGGCGATCCCAGCATCCTGGCGGTCAACACCCGCGGCCTGCGCGACATCCTGGAGAAGGCCTGTTCCCTGGCTGCCACCAACGTGGCCCTGCAGGAAATGCGCGCCGCAGCGGCCGGCCTCTTCCCCGACCAGCCGGTGGCACGCCAGCTCGTGATCGATTGCTTCAACGTGCTGCTCAAGGAGCTGGAAGTACCGACCCCATCGGCACGGCAGCGACTCGGCACCGCGGTGAACCAGGGCCTGCAGCTGCCCGCCATCTATGCCCTTTCGGCCGGTGGAGCCCAGCGCTTCGTGATGAGGCCCCGCCTCTCTGGCTCCGAGAAGGCCGAAATCATCCGAGCGGCCTACCGCCAGGTGTTCGAAAGGGACATCGAAAAGGGCTACTCCCAGACGGTCTGCCCCGTGGAAGCCACCCAGGTGCGCCAGGGACAGATTTCGATGCGGGAGTTCGTCCGGGCCCTCGGGCGCAGCAAGGAATACCGGCAGCAGTTCTACGGCCGATTTTCCAACAGCCGGGTGGTGGAACTGGCCTTCCGCCATTTCCTCGGCAGGGGCGTGAGCTCGATCGAGGAATTCCGCAAGTACTTCTCCATCGTCACCGAGAAGGGCCTCAATGGTCTGGTGGATGCGCTGGTCAACAGCATGGAATACGCCCGGGTGTTCGGGGAGGAAACCGTTCCCTATCTCCGGGATCTCGGGGAAGAAGCCCAGGAAAGCGCCGGCTGGGGCTCCAACCGCAAGCTGTTCCGGTTCAGCGCCCCGTTTGAGGGGGCGCCCCAGTACATCACCCTCTACGCCTCCTATCGCCAGCCCCTGCCGGATCAGCATCCCTACGGCGGCGGCAACGATCCCCTGGCCCTGAACTACGGAGCGATCTTCCCCTCGGGCACCGCCTCGGTGGCCACCCGTCCCGTGCCGTTCGGCTACGACACCCGACGCATCCTGATCGGCAACGGCCTGGCCCAGCCCGGCCAGATGGACAGCCCCCAGTTCCGGAAGGCATCCCCCCGTCGCGTCGGCCCCAAGGTGGTCCGCCTGCAGCAGATCGCCACCGGCGGCAGCTCCACCCCAAGGCGTTCCGGCCAGCCGAGTGTGCGCGGCACCGAAGCCAGCACCCAGGCGGTTCTGCGTGCCGTGTACAACCAGGTTCTTGGGAATGCGGGCTACGCCGGCGAGCGCAACACGGTGGAGGAGATCAAACTCGAGAACGGCGACATCAGCCTGCGGGAGTTCATCCGCCAGGTGGCCCGTTCGAATGCGTTCCGCCGGCGTTATTGGAGCGGCCTCTACATCACCAAGGCGATCGAAGTGATGCATCGTCGCCTTCTCGGCCGCCCCACCTTCGGGCGCTGGGAGATCAATAACTACTTCGACACGGCGGCCCGCAGCGGCTTCTATGGCGTGGTGGACGCCATGATCAACAGCCGCGAATACAACGAAACCTTCGGCGAGGACACCGTCCCCTACGAACGTTTCATCACCGCCGCCGACCGCAATGCCCGCAAGGTGCCTGCTCTGAAGCGCACCTTTGACGCCTCTGCCTACCCGGATCTCACTCCGGCGCAGAGGCCCCAGGTTGCCGCCAGCACCGAGCTGCGCACCGTCGGGGACCTCACCCCGCGCAACCTGGTCCCCCGTCGACAGGTGGTGGGCAGCTGGAGTGCCCAGGTCAGTGGTGGCGCTGCCGCAACCCCCACCAAACCGGTGAGCAGCGGCGGTCCTGGATCGATCAAATCGGCACCGGCCCCGAGCCGCAGCTGGAGTGCTCCCCGCTGGCAGCCCTCCCGCGTGGCCCCCGCGGCTCCTGCGGCGTTCACGCCCTCGCCCGCCGCTGCCCCGAAGGCCCCGATCCCCGCACCGGCATTCACCCCTCAGCCCACCTCCGGCTGGCAATCGAAGCTCAGCAGCGGCGGTGCAGGCACCGCCGAGCAGCCGGGGGCAGCGATGGTGAAGGCTCTGCGTCCCGCCGCTCCCCAGGGGTTCGCGCGCCGGGGCAGCCTCGGCCGGCCAGTTCAACTGCTCACCCGCCCCAGCGAAGGTCAGCTCCAGGAGGCACTGGAAGCCAGCTACCGGCAGCTGCTCAACCGGGTTCCCCTCAGCGCCGAGCGCCTTGGGGATGCGGAATCCCAGTTGAGGGATGGCCAGCTCTCGGTGGCTGAATTCATCGGTCAACTGGCCAGCAGTTCGCTGTTCCAGGAACGGCTCAACCGCATGGCGCCGCTGCGGGCTGCCACCGCGGCCTACCTCGCCCTGCTAGGCAGGGCAGCCCAACCCTCGGAAGTCAGTCGCTTCCTGGCCACCCGTGCCGAGCAGGGTCAGCTGGCCGCCATCGAGCAACTGCTCAACAGCGGCGAGTACGCGATGAGTTTCGGCCAGAACACGGTGCCGTACCTGCGCGGCATGAACACCTCCGATGGCATTCCGCTGAGCACGGTCAATCGCACCGCCTCCCTCTATGGCGGAAACGCCGGCATGAACCCTTCCCCCAAGGGCTCGATCTGAGACCCAAGGGGGATCATCATCCCCTCATCGAGTGAACTGCTCGCCCTTCCCCCCGGAGCCTCGCTCCGGGGGATTTTTTGATGGGACTACACCAATTGAAACCGAAAAAACGTGCCTGGAATCCTGAACAGCCCTCACAGGCAGAGAGGGGATGATGAACAATTGCTGCAGAGAGTGGCTATTACAAACTCCGGGCAAACCCATTGCGTGCCAAGGGTTCTTGCCTCACTGCTCGCCGTGAAGAACTGTTACCGGGCCCCGGGGGGCAGCAGGGCGCTGCCACAGAATGATTCGGCGGTCGGCACTGCCGATCACACCCCCTTACCCACCGGATACCGGTCTCCTTCAACGGTGACCGCTTGTTTCGAGGCAGAACTGCATGAGCATCGTCTCCAACTCGATCATCAACGCGGACGCCGAAGCCCGCTACCTGAGCCCTGGCGAACTCGACCAGATCAAGGCTTTCGTCGGCGGCGGCCAGCGTCGCCTGCGAGTCGCCCAGGTCCTGAGCGAAAGCCGCGAGCGCATCGTCAAGACCGCAGGCGGCCAGCTTTTCCAGAAGCGCCCTGACGTCATCTCGCCTGGCGGCAGCGCCTACGGCGAGGAGATGACCGCCTCCTGCCTGCGCGACATGGACTACTACCTGCGCCTGGTGACCTACGGGATCATCGCCGGTGACGTCACCCCGATTGAAGAGATCGGAATCATTGGCGCCCGTGAGATGTATCGCTCCCTGGGCGTTCCCCTCGACGCCATGGCCGAATCCGTGCGCGAGATGAAGAACGCCGCCATGGGCCTGCTCACCGGTGCTGATGCCGAAGAGGCTGGCTTCTACTTCGACTACGTCGTCGGCGCCCTCGCCTGAGGTTTCTTCCTCCTTAACCTTCGCCTCTTCACTCAGGTTCCATGCAAGACGCCATCACCAACGTCATCAACCAGGCCGATGTTCAGGGCCTGTATCTGGACCCCTCCTCGATGGGGCGCCTTGAGCAGTATTTCTCCTCGGGCGAACTCCGGGTTCGTGCTGCTGCCACCATCAGCGCCAATGCCTCGGCGATCATCAAGGAAGCTGTGGCCAAATCGCTGCTGTATTCGGACATCACCCGTCCCGGCGGCAACATGTACACCTGCCGTCGCTATGCAGCCTGCATCCGCGACCTCGACTACTACCTGCGCTACGCCACCTACGCCATGCTGGCCGGCGACACCTCCATCCTTGATGAGCGTGTGCTGAACGGCCTCAAGGAGACCTACAACTCCCTGGGCGTGCCCATCGGAGCCACAGTGCAGTCGATCCAAGCCATGAAGGAGGCCACCGCTTCCCTGGTCGGCCCTGATGCCGGTCGCGAAATGGGTGTCTACTTCGATTACATCAGCTCCGGCCTCGGGAACTGATTTCCCTCGGACCTACCGCGGAGCCTTTCATGCGCCTGTTCAAGATCACAGCCTGCATTCCCTGCCCCGAGAAATCGCGGACCCAACGGGAACTGCAGAACACCTACTTCACGAAGTGGGTTCCCTTCGACAGCTGGTTCGCTGAGCAGCAGCGGATCATGAAACAGGGCGGCAAGATCCTGAAGGTCGAGCTCGCCACCGGTCGGCCCCAGCGGAACTGCGGCAACTGATCTCCCCAGACGATCAGCTCACCAGACCCGGCTTTGGCCGGGTCTTTTTGTTGGCAGAGGCAGGGGCCCATCAGCCGGCCCTTTTATTGGCTTGCCTGGCTCGACAAAAGCCGACGCTTCAAGGCTGAATAGACCACATCACCACCGGACAGATCTTGTCCCGTACGCCCACCCGCAGCTCGCGCCCACGGGCGGGAGCCGATGAATCCGCAGACAACCAGCGGCCATCCCTGGAGGGACGGGCACTGCTGCCCCTGCCGTGGGCCTACTGGCCGGCGGAAACCCGCCTGCTGGTGGGTCTTGTTGCCGTCTGGAGCCTGGCCGGCTTGCTGATCCTCGCCTCCGCCAGCTGGTGGGTCGCGGAACGAGAAATGGGCGATGCGGCGTTCTATCTCAAACGCCAGGCGCTCTGGATGCTGGCCAGCTGGGGGCTCTTCTGGCTGGCCATCCGCACCACCATGCGGCGCTGGCTCCATTTTGCGGGCCCTGCCCTGCTGGTCGGCGGCCTCATGGTGGCAGCCACCCTGCTGATCGGCAGCACGATCAACGGTGCCAGCCGCTGGCTGGTGCTCGGCCCCCTGCAGATCCAGCCCACCGAACTGGTCAAACCGTTTGTGGTGCTCCAGGGTGCCGTGCTCTTCTCCCACTGGAAACGGATCGGCAACGACCAGAAGCTGCTCTGGCTGGGAGTCTTTGCGGCTCTGATCCTGTTGATCCTGAAACAGCCCAACCTGAGTACGGCGGCCCTCACCGGCCTGTTGCTGTGGTTGATGGCCCTGGCCGGTGGCCTGCCCCTGTCCCGGCTACTGGGTGCCGCCGCCGCCGGCGGCCTGCTGGGAACAGCAAGCATCCTGGTGAATGAATACCAGCGCCTGCGGGTCACCTCCTTCCTCGACCCCTGGAAGGACGCCCAGGGCAACGGCTACCAGCTTGTGCAGAGCCTGCTGGCCATCGGTTCCGGAGGCTTACTGGGCGAGGGGTTCGGCCTCTCCACCCAGAAACTTCAGTACCTGCCGATCCAGACCACCGATTTCATCTATGCGGTGTTTGCCGAGGAATTCGGCTACGTGGGCTCTGTGATGCTGTTGTTGTTCCTGATGGTGTTTGGCTTCGTGGGCCTCCAGGTGGCCCTCAGCTGCCGCAGCCAACAGCACCGGCTGGTGGCCATCGGCTGCACCACGCTGCTGGTGGGGCAATCCATCCTCAACATCGCAGTGGCCAGCGGCTCGATGCCCACCACCGGTCTGCCGCTGCCATTGATCAGCTACGGCGGTAATTCCCTGCTCAGCAGCCTGTTCATCGCCGGCCTGTTGATCCGCTGCGGGCTGGAATCCACAGGGATGGAAACCGTCCGTGGCCGCCGCCGACGCCGGACCGCAGCCCAGATAGGCTGACGGACCGCGCCAGAGTCACCGGTTCATGAGCAGTTTCGGTCTGCAGCTGGCCGACTGGGCCCGCAGTGGCGAACAGCTCCTGCACACCTCCCTCGACCATCCAGGCCCCCTCACCCTGGCTCTCGTTTTCACGGGAGGGCTGCTCACCAGCCTGGGGCCCTGTTCGCTTTCGATGCTGCCGATCACCCTGGCCTACCTGGCCGGCTTCGGCGGCGAAGCGCCTGAGGCCGCTGGCCCGATCGGCAGCAGCGGTGGGGCCACGCCCTGGCAGCGAAGCCTCAGTTTCGCCGCAGGCATCGTGGGCTCCCTGGTGCTGCTCGGGCTCGCCAGCGGCATGATGGGCCGTCTCTACGGCAGGATCCCGGACCAGATTCCTCTGGTGGTGGCCCTGCTGGCGGTGGTGATGGGCCTCAACCTGCTGGGCCTGGTGCGTCTGCCCCTGCCCGCCGGACCGGACCCGGAGCGGTGGCGCAGCCTTGTGCCCGCCCGCCTCGGTCCGCTGGCGGCAGGCCTGGCCTTCGGCCTTGCCTCCACCCCCTGCACCACGCCCGTGCTGGCCGTGTTGCTGGCCTGGATGGCCCAGGCCGGCAAGCCGTTGCTGGGGATGCTGCTGCTCACGAGTTTCGGAGCCGGGCAGGTGGTGCCGCTGCTGCTTGCTGGCACGGCGGCGGCCAGCCTGCCGGGCCTGCTGCGCCTGCGCCGGATCGGCCAGTGGATTCCCCCGATCAGCGGTGTGGTGCTGATCAGCACCGGTGCGCTCACGCTCTTCTCCCGGTTGCCATGACCGCTGCCGTTCCCTCCCCGCTCCGTTTCCTGCAGAGGTTGATCTGCTTGATTTCCGACCTGCGGCTGGCGATCGTGCTGCTGCTGATCCTGGCGGTGGCCAGCGGCATCGGCACCGCCATTCCCCAGCAGGAAAGCGAGGCCTTCTACCACCAGCGCTACGACCCCCAACCATGGCTGGGGCTGTTCAAAGCTGACCAGCTGCTGGGTCTGCAGCTCGACCACGTGTACTCCAGTCCCTGGTTCCTGGGGCTGCTCGCCTGGCTGGGCCTGGCCCTGCTGCTCTGCAGCTGGCGCCGCCAATGGCCGGCCCTACAGGCCTCCCTGCGCTGGATCGACTACCGCTCCCCCCGCCAGCTCAGCAAGCTGAGCGTCGCCCAGACCCTGACCTGCACTGATCCCGACAGCCGACTGGATGCCCTGCAGCAGTCCCTGACCCGACAGGGCTGGCAGGTGCAGCGCCAGGAAGGCCGGCTGGCTGCTCGCCGCGGCGTGCTCGGGCGGGTGGGCCCGCTGCTGGTGCATGCGGGCATGGTGGTGCTGATGATCGGGGCCGCCTGGGGGGCCCTAGGCGGTCAGCGGCTGGAACGCTTTCTGGCACCCGGCCACGACCTTGAACTGATGGACAGTCGTGGACGCACGGAAGTGACCGTGGCCCTCGACGCCTTCTCGATTGAGCGGGACCCGGCCGGCCGGCCGGAACAATTCACCTCCCAGCTGACCCTGCGGCCCCCGGCCCCTTCTGGCGAAGCCCCGGCGCCGAAGCCGCTGCAGGCCAGGATCAGCGTCAATCACCCCCTGCGCTATCAGGGCATCACCCTCTACCAGGCCGACTGGGCCCTGGCGGCGATCAACCTCCAGCTCGGACGCAGCCCGGTGCTTCAGGTGCCGCTGCAGAGCTTCCCCCAACTGGGGGAACAGATCTGGGGAGTGGTGCTGCCCACCCGTCCCGATGGCAGCGAACCGGTGCTGCTCAGCCTCTCCAGCGAACAGGGACCGATTCAGGTGTTCGGCCCCGATGGCAGCTCCCTTGGCCAGATCGTGCCCGGCAGCGAGGCGGTGGAGGTGCGGGGACTGCCGATCCGGGTGGAAAGCGTGCTGCCGGCCAGTGGCATCCTGCTGAAGCGGGATCCGGGAGTGCCGCTGGTGTACACCGGCTTTGCGATCGCCCTGCTCGGCGGAGCTCTCAGCCTGGTGGCCACCCGCCAGCTCTGGGCGATCAGCGAGCCGAAGCATGGATCCCTGCATGTGGCAGGGCTGTGCAACCGCAACCTCACGGCCTTTGCCGGGGAGCTGCCGAAACTGATCGAGGGTCTGGAGCCTGCGGCTCAGCAGGCCTGACGCTGGCCGTGGCTGACCCGCACCACGGTGTGCACATTGCCGCGGGGGTTGAAGTCGGCTTCGATCTGCATCCAGGCCGGATCACAGGCCTCCACCAGGTCGTCGAGGATGCGATTGGCCACCTCCTCATGGGAGATCGAGCGATCGCGGTAGCTGTTGATGTAGAGCTTCAGGGCCTTGAGCTCAAGAACCTTCGGCCCCGGCTGGTAGAGCAGCCGCAGGACGGCGAAATCGGGATAGCCGGAAAACGGGCAGGTGCAGGTGAATTCCGGCAGCTCGATCGAAACCTCGTAGGGACGGCCCGGCCGAGGGTTGTCGAAACAGATGAGGGAGGCTTCCGCGATCGCCCTCTCGCCGTAGCGGGGCGTGACGGTCCGCTCCTGCTCGGTGGTTGGAGGGTTCATGGGAGCCTGGCTCAGTCTGGAACGGACGCTACAGGAAGCCCGGAAGGGCCCAGGGCGGGCTGATAGGTAGCAACCGTTACGACAACCCCTGAAACAGTCAGGCCTAATGGGCCTGTCCCCGCGCGGGATGTCTGAGAGACTGGAACCCAGTCTGCCTACCGCCCGAAAGCTCGTTCCATGAAAAAAATCGAGGCCATCATTCGCCCTTTCAAACTCGAAGACGTCAAAATTGCCCTGGTGAATGCCGGCATCGTCGGCATGACCGTCAGCGAAGTGCGGGGCTTCGGGCGCCAGAAAGGCCAGGTTGAGCGTTACCGCGGCTCCGAATTCACCGTTGAAGTCCTGCAGAAGCTCAAGCTCGAGATCGTGGTCGACGACGATCGGGTCGACACGGTGGTGCAGGCGATCCAGGATGCGGCCCGCACCGGTGAAATCGGTGACGGCAAGATCTTCATCAGCACGATCGATTCGGTGCTGCGCATCCGTACCGGCGAGCGGGACAGCGGCGCGATCTGATCTACCGGGCGGCCAGGGTGCGGGCCACCAACGCCTCGATTCCCGCCTCCCCCCCCTCCGCCCGGGGCGCCCCGGCCCCGCCCGCCGCCTCGGCGGGCGCCCGCCCGGCAACCAGCCAGAGCAGGTATTAGTGGTTGGCGGCGGGCCCGGTGATTGGCGAGGCCAGCAGCCCGGCCGGCTGCCAGGCCTCCAGGGCCGCCGCACGGATCACCTGCCGCAGGGCATCGGCATGGGCGGCCGGATCCCGCACCACTCCCCCCTTGCCCACCCGCTCGCGCCCCACCTCAAACTGGGGCTTGACCAGCAACACCGCTTCCGCCCCTTCCGGCACCAGCAGCTGCCGCAGGGCAGGCAACACCCGGGTGAGCGAGATGAAAGACACATCCGCCACCGCCAGATCGGGTCTGATCTCGCCGGGACCGTAGAGATCCTCGGGGGTCAGGTGGCGCAGGTTCGTGCGCTCCCGCAACACCAGCCGCGGATCGGTCCGGAGGCTCCAGGCCGTCTGGCCGTAGCCCACATCGATGCCATAGACGCGAACCGCGCCCCGCTGCAGCAGGCAATCGGTGAACCCGCCGGTGGAGATGCCCCCATCCAGGCAGATGCGGCCCTCCACCTGGATCGGGAACGCCTCAAGGGCCGCCACCAGCTTTTCGCCGCCGCGGGAAACAAAGCGGGGGGGCTGCTCCACTGCCAGAGGCTGATCCTCCACCAGCTCGAGGCCTGGCTTATCGAGCACCTGGGTGCCGCTGCGCACCCGGCCGGCACGGATCAACTGCTGGGCCTGCTGGCGGCTGGCGGCCAGACCACGGGCCACCAGCAGCAGGTCAAGTCGCTGCTTCCCGGCTTTGCGCACCATCAGCAGCCCTCCGGAACACCAACCTGTGGGGGTTCCGTAATGGAACCACAACGGAAACGGAACAAATACCGAGAGCTGGGAGGAAGCCAAGCCAAGGGCCGGAGGATGGCTCACAGTTTCACGGTGATGATGGCCAAACCCGGAACCCACGGGGTCGCCACCCCCTCGAAGCCGAAGCGCCCCAGCCCGCCTTCCGCCAGCTCCCGGCGCAGACCCGCCGTCGCGGCCGCCCCAAGCCGGGAAAATGTGGTGGAACTGCTTCCCCCCGGCAGCTTCGTGAGGCTGCGCAACCAGCCCGCAGACCTGCCCCCCTTCCAGCTGATCCAGTGCCGCGGTGGACGCTGCTGGGTACGGCAGCAGGCCTGGGGCAGCCTGGTGCAATGGGAAGTGGCCCACGGCCAGCTCACCCGCGCCGCCGCCTGAGGGGCGACGGCCGGACCGATAGGTTGGTTCCGACGTTGCCACGCGCTGGCCCTTGATCGAGCGTTACACCCTGCCCGAGATGGGCAACCTCTGGAGCGAACAGGCCAAATTCCAGAGCTGGCTGGATGTGGAGATCGCCGCCACCGAGGCCAACTGCGAACTGGGTCGGGTGCCCGCCGAAGCCGTGGCCACGATCAAGGAGAAGGCCCGCTTCGAGGTGGAGCGGATCCTTGAGATCGAGGCTGAGGTGCGTCACGACGTGATCGCCTTCCTCACCAACGTCAACGAGCACGTGGGCGATGCCGGGCGCTACATCCATGTGGGGATGACCAGCTCGGACGTGCTGGACACCGGCCTGGCCCTGCAGATGAAGGCTTCAGTGCAGCTGCTGCGCATCGAGCTCGACAAACTTGCCGCCGCCCTGCGGGATCTGGCCGGCGCCCACAAGGGCACCGTGATGATCGGCCGCTCCCACGCCATCCATGGGGAACCGATCACCTTCGGCTTCAAAGTGGCGGGCTGGCTGGCCGAGGTGATGCGCAACCAGGAGCGGCTCGAGCGGCTCGAGCGGGTGGTGAGCGTGGGCCAGATCAGCGGCGCCATGGGCACCTATGCCAACACCGACCCCCAGGTGGAAGCCATCGCCTGCGCCCGGCTCGGCCTGGTGCCGGATACGGCCAGCACCCAGGTGATCGCCCGCGATCGCCATGCCGAGTACGTGCAGACGTTGGCGCTGGTAGGGGCGGCCCTGGAGCGCTTCTCCACCGAAATCCGCAACCTGCAGCGCACCGACGTGCTCGAAGTGGAGGAAAACTTCGCCAAGGGGCAGAAGGGCAGTTCGGCCATGCCCCACAAGCGCAACCCGATTCGCTCAGAGCGCATCAGCGGCCTGGCGAGGGTGTTGCGCAGCTACGTGGTGGCCGCGCTGGAAAACTGTGCCCTCTGGCACGAGCGCGACATCAGCCACAGTTCGGTGGAGCGGATGATGCTGCCCGACTGCTCGGTGACCCTCCACTTCATGCTGCGGGAGATGACCGACGTGGTGAAGGGGCTGGGGGTCTACCCCGACAACATGCTCCGCAACATGAATGTCTACGGGGGCGTGGTGTTCAGCCAGCGGGTGTTGCTGGCCTTGGTGGAGAGAGGCCTCAACCGCGAGGAGGCCTACCGGATCGTGCAGCGCAACGCCCACACCGCCTGGAACACCGAGGGCGGCGACTTCCGCGCCAACCTCGAGGCGGACGCCGATGTGAGCTCCCGTCTCACCCCGGCCCAGCTCGCCGACTGCTTCTCCACAGCCCTGCACCAGGAGAACCTCGGAGTGATCTGGGAGCGCCTGGGCCTCTGAGGGAGGGGCGGCCGCAGCCGCCCCGGACCCCTACTAGGAGTAGCTGGGCGTGTAGACGTGGCTGCGCACCAGAGCCTCGATGTCGTCCGGCCGGGCCACCTGGGCCAGGTTGCTGTCGAACACCAGCTTCGCCACCCGTGTCGCGGTGTGGACCGCCACCTCCAGCACCTCGGACTGGGGCGGGAACAGCATGCCCAGCTTGAGCTGCTCCTCGGTCACCTGGTCGGCCACGGCATGGGCCGCCTCGATGAACATTTCATCGGTGACCACCTTGGCGTTGGTGGCCAGGATGGCCAGGCCCACGGCGGGGAAGATGTAGAGGTTGTTGGCCTGCGAGGGCAGGTAGGTGTGGCCGTCGAGATGCACTGTGGGCAGTTGGACGCCGCCCGCAAACACCACCTTTCCCTTGCTCCAGGGGTAGGCCTCGTCGGCCAGGCATTCCATCTTCTCGGTGGGATTGGAGAGGGGGAAGATGATCGGCTGGGCGTTGTGGCGAGTCATCGCCTCCACCACCTCCTGGTTGAACAGCTTGCCCACGGTGCTCACACCGATCAGGGCGGTGGGCTTGAAGTCGTCGATCGCCTCGACGATGCGGGGGCATTCGCTCTCCAGGCTGGTGTGATCGAAGGGCTGGCTGGGCGGCAGATCCTTGGCGTAGGGCTTCTTGTGGTCGGGCAGGCCGGGTCGGCCCGTCACCACGAGACCCTGGGTGTCGAACATGCGGATCTGCTGGCGGGCCACCTCGGCGGGGATGCCCTGCTGGCCAAGAGCCGACACCATCAGGTTGGCCAGGCCGATGGCAGCCGAACCGGCACCCAGGAAGAGGATGCGCTGATCCTTAAGCTCACCGCCGGTGAGCTTAAGGGCGTTGATCAGGCCAGCGAGGGTCACGCCCGCCGTGCCCTGGATGTCGTCGTTGTAGCAGCACACCTTCTCGCGGTAGCGGGCCAGCAGGTTGATGGCGTCCACACCGGTCCAATCCTCGAAATGGATGCAGCAGTGGGGGAACACCTCCTGCACGGCCTCCACGAATTCATCCACGAAGGCGTAGAGCTCTTCGGTGGACGGCCGGTGCTGACGCAGACCCACGTAGAGGGGATCGGCCAGATAGGGCTCGTTGTTGGTGCCGGCATCGAGGTAGATCGGCAGCAGGCCCTGGGGCGGTACGCCGGCCGTGGCGGTGTAAAGCTGCAGCTTGCCGATCGGAATTCCCATGCCGTTGGCGCCGAGGTCGCCCAGGCCGAGGATGCGGCCGCCGTTGGTCACGCAGATGAAGCGCACATCCTTCTCGGGCCAGTTGCGCAGCACCTCCTTCACCTTGCCCTTGTGGGTGATCGCCAGATACATGCCCAGGGGGCGGCGCAGGATGTGGTCGAACTTGAGACAGGCCTCGCCGATCGTGGGGTCGTAGACGATCTCCAGGAACCGCGCCGGATCCGACATCAACGTGCGATAGAAGAGCGTCTCGTTGCTGTCGAGCAGGCTCATCAGATAGATGAAGCGGTCCAGATCGGTGGCCTTCTTGGCCAGCTGCTCCATCACCCGGCTGAGCTGGGTTTCGAGGGTCTCGGTGACCTCAGGCACGAGGCCCGTGAGGCCCAGGGCTTCCCGTTCGGCGGCGGTGAAGCCGGTGCCCTTATTGAGGCGGGAATCGTGCAGGAGATCCATCCCGCGCTTGGTGGTTTCCGTCATGGCTGGGGTGCGTGAAAAAAGTGGGGGGATTGGAGTTGAGCTTCGAAATGCGGTGACGCGTCCTCAGCTGGAGGAGGAGGCGACATAGGGTTTCACCATCTTCACGGGGTCGACAACGCGGTCGAACTCCGCCTCGGAGACGAAGGCCAGCTTCAGGGCCGCTTCCTTCAAGGTCAGATCGTTGTCAAGCGCATAGTGCGCCACCTGGGAGGCTTTGTCGTAGCCGATCACCGGGCTGAGAGCCGTTACCAACATCAAGGAGCGTTGCAGGAAGGCATCGATCTGCTTGTGGTTCGGCTCCGCCCCCTCCACAAGGAAGGTGCGGAAGTTGGTGCAGCCATCGGTCATGATCCGCACTGATTTCATGATGTTGAAGATCAGCAACGGCTTATAGACATTCATCTCCAGATAGCCGCCGGCACCGCCGAAAGCCACGGCGGAATCGTTGGCCATCACCTGCACCCCGATCATCGCCAGCGCTTCGCACTGGGTGGGGTTGACCTTGCCGGGCATGATCGAGGAGCCGGGCTCATTGGCCGGGATCTTCAGTTCCGCCAGGCCGGCCCGGGGGCCGCAGGAGAGCAGGCGGATGTCATTGGCGATCTTGTACAGCGACACCGCCAGCGTCTTGAGGGTGGCGCTGAGCTGCACCAGATCATCGTGGGCGCCCTGCACGGTGAACTTGTTGGGGGCGGTCACGAAGGGCAGGCCGGTGAGCTGGCCGATCTGGGTGGCCACGGCCGTGTCGAAACCGGGGGAGCAGTTGAGACCCGTGCCCACGGCGGTGCCCCCCAGGGCCAGCCGGTACGCCCCCGCCACCGCCTGCTCCAGGCGCTGGAGGTTGTCATCGAGCATCCCCACGTAGCCGGAAATCTCCTGGCCGAGGGTGAGGGGGGTGGCGTCCTGGAGGTGGGTGCGACCGATCTTCACGATGTCGTCCCAGGCCTGGGCCTTGGCATCGAGCGCATCACGCAGGGCCTTCACGGCCGGCATCAGCTTCTGCTTGACGCCGAGCACCGCCGTCACGTTCATCGTCGTTGGGAACGAGTCGTTCGACGACTGCGACATGTTGACGTGGTCGTTGGGGTGCACCGGGGTCTTGCTGCCCAGCGGCTGGCCCGCGATCTGCGAACAACGGTTGGCGATCACCTCGTTCACGTTCATGTTGAACTGGGTGCCGCTGCCCGTCATCCATACATGCAGCGGGAACTGGTCGAGGTGCTGACCGGCCTGGATCTCATCGCATACCTGAACGATCAGATCCTTCTGGGGATCGGCCAGACGCCCGGCGGCATGGTTCACCAGGGCGGCCGCCTTCTTGACGATCGCGTAGGCGGGGATCATCTCGCGGGGGATGAGATCCTCCCCGATCGAAAAGTGCTCCAGCGAACGCTGGGTCTGGGCGCCCCACAGCTTGTCGGCGGGAACGTTGACGGCGCCGAGGCTGTCTTTTTCAACACGCGTGGCGCTCATTGCGAATCATCCTTGGTGGCGAGGGGAAACGGGAAAGCGGAGACTTCCCAACGCAGGATGGCATCGGAGAGAACCCCCGACAACACAGCCGGCCGGGGCGAACGGCCGATTGTCCACCCGCATGCGAACGCTAGCGGCGATCTCGCTACGGTGGGCCCCCAAAACATAGGCGCTGTTGATCCATGCCGCTCCGCCACCGGCTTGCTTCATTACGTGCTTCGGGTTGGCTTTCGCTCCTTTCCGCGACCCTCGCCGCATCGCTCACGGCGCCGGTAGGCGCTGAAGAGATCCAACCGGATTCCCTGGCCTCCGTGCCCGATTCCGCCGCGGCCCAGGACCGAAGCTTTGACCAGAACTATCTGTTCGGCGACTGGGGTGGCTGGCGCACTTCCCTGGCGGAGAGGGGCATCAGGCCGATGCTCCTGCTGATCACCGATCCCTACGGAAATTCCAGGGGCGGACTCGCCAGGGGCTTCACGGATTACAGCATGGTCAGCGCCGATCTGAAGGTGGATACGGCCAAGGCATTCTCCTTGAAAGGAGGCGAATTCCAGGTTGGCTTTGCGGTGAACTTCGGCAGTCAACTATCCCAGGATGTAGTGGGGAACACCTTCCCGATTCAATCCTCGGATGTTTCGCCTCCCGGACCGAGGCTCACCACCCTCAGCTATACCCAATCCCTGCTGGAAGATAAGCTAAGCTTACGCATTGGCAGGCTGTCGATTGACAGCCTGTACGGCGAAGAGTTCGCCGGCTCCGCCTATTTCCGCCAATTCACATCGGTGGCCTTCAACGCCATCCCTTTTGCCATTTTTTACAATTCACCCGGCGCCTTTGGCTATCCAGCCACCACCTGGGGGGCGCGGGCTCGCTATGCGCCCCAGGGGGATGTCTACCTGATGGCAGGCATCTACAACGGCGATCCCGACGTGGGTCTCGCCAATCGCCATGGTCTCGATTTCACTCTCAACGGCCCCGCCTTCGGGATCGGCGAGATCGGATGGAAACGCAACCAGGAGCCTGGAGCGACCGCCCTTCCCGGCAACCTCAAACTGGGCGCCTTCGTGCTCGGCGGACCTGCCCAGCCCAATGACGCAACCCCGGCAAGCGGGAGCCGCCACGGCTTCTACCTGGTGGCGGACCAGATGGTCACCCGCCTGGGCACCGGGGCCGATGGCCGCCAGGTGGGGGTGTTCGGCAGCCTGGTGAGCGCCCCCGACCAGGCGGTGAGTCCGATGCCGCTGTTCTTCAGCACGGGGCTGGTGGCCAACGGCCCCCTGGCCAGCCGGCCGCAGGACTTTCTCTCCCTCGGTGTGGCCTATGGCGGCTACAGCTCGGCTCTCCGCAGCAACCAGGATGCCAATGAACTCACCCTCGAACTTTCCTATGCCCTGCAACTGCGACCGGGGCTGATCCTCCAGCCGGGCATCCAGCTGCTGATTCACCCCGGCGGCAGCGCTTCCACCCCCAATGCCCTGGCACTCGGCGTGAATACGGTGGTGAGTTTCTGAGCAGGGATCGCGGGCACTGCCCCTCAGGGCTTGTGAACGGTGAGCTCCATGCGGATCTCGGAGATCAGGTTCGGGAAGATCTCGGCGAAATCCTCCAGCCGATCTTCGGCATTCAGCAGGCCCTTCGCCTGCAGCAGACCCACCGTGCGCGGATCAGCCACATAGCTCACGGAGGTGAGCTCGAAATCCACCGCCAGGATGTGGGCCCAGGGGGTCATGGGCGACTCCACCGCGGCGGCCTGGTCGCACTCCGCCTGGGAAAACATCGAGAGCGTCTGGGGGGTGATCCGGCGCACGTGGCTGGGATCGGTGCGGAAGTGCTCGTGCAGAGGGTGGGGCACATTGATGCGAAGGAGGGCTCCATCGGCGCAGACCCGATACAGCTCCAGCATCACAGCCAGGAAGGTATCGGTGCTGGCCCCGAGGTGCTCCAGCACGTGGTTGAGCAGCACCTCCTCGGCGGCATCGCTGGGCAGATCCCAGGGGGTGATTTCCAGATCCATCACCCGATCCGGCTGGAAGCTCGCCACGGTATCGATGTTGAGGTAGCCATCGATCTTGCGCGGACCGCAGCCGAGATTCAGCTTCATCGAATGCAGGCAGGGCAGCGAAGCCCGATCCTACGGAGCCCACAAAAAACCCCGGCACCGCAAGGGCACCGGGGTGAAGGTTGCAAGCCGGAATTGAAACGGCCGCTGAATCAGCCCAGACCGATCTGGGAAAGGATGCCCTGGCCGGTGAGGAGCTCGGTGCCGAGGCCGATCACGAAGCCAAGCATGGCGAGACGGCCGTTCCAGGTCTCGGCGAAGGTGACGAAACCGAAGCGGGAGTCGGAGCCGGACATTGGATTGTTGCGAAGGTTGAACAGACTGTAACAGGGTGTGAAGGACTTAGGGCGGTTCGCGGCGCCCGGGCCTAGGTCGGATATCCGCCCTTGTGGCTCAGGTAGGCGTTTCCGGCTCCGGCAGCCGTTCCGGGCCGGCGGGCAGCAGGTCCTCCACCTCGCATACGGGGAAGCGGTTGATCGCGCGCAGGGCACGCCGGGCCTTGCTGCGGAGTTGCTCGCTGATCGCCTCGCAGTAGGGAACCTGGGCGAGCAGATCGACAGTGCGTCGCAACACCCGCACCACATCTCCTTCGTCGATCGAGGTGTTGGCGATCACATCGCCCCAGCTGGCGCCCTCGGCCCAGGCGTGCACCAGGCCGGTGAGCTCCGGCTCCCACCAGATCGGCACCACCACCTGGGCCCGCTCCTGCTGTCGCTGCAGTTCGCGCCGCAGCCCCCGGAGATCGTGGAGCGCCTCCTCCACCGCATGGGGAGGGGGGTAGCCGCACCAGAGGTCGGGGCGATTCACCTCAGTGGAGATGGCCTCGAACACCGCCGCCAGCTCGGAAGGCTCCAGCTCGTCCAGGTGGCCGCTCATCAGCGCCAGTCCCAGCCAGAGCTCGTTATCCCCCCGCAGGGCCGCCACGGTCCTGCCCACCTCGGTGGGCTCCAGCCCCTGCTCTCCGGCGAGGGCCCCGAAAAAGCGCAGGATCTCGATCAGATGCAGGAAGGTGTCCCAGTGGCGGTTGGAGCGGAAGTGGAGCAGCTTCAGCCTCTCCTCGATTTCGATCTCCAGTTCTTCCATGCGGCGGCGATGCTTCTTCAGCTGCCTGCGATCGCCCCAACGATGGGCAGGGTTCTGCTCGAGTTCCTGCTCGAGTTCCTGCACCAGCCGCCCCTGGGCCTGCACCTCGCCGGCCAGGTCGTAGCGCGGTGTCGCCATGTCATGGCGCCGGGCCATGGAGGCGACCGCCAGGGCCAACCCGCCGCTCTCCTGGTCACCATGGCGCAGCTCGCCGGGATGGCGAAGTTCCGGGCGCGCCAGGCCACTCACCTGCAGGCAGCTGAGTTCGGCATGGAGGCTCACCACGGCGTGACAGTGGAGAAGGATCCAGACGTTTTCTTCGGTGAGGCAGAGCAACAGGGGGAACTGGCCCGATCCCGGCACCTTGGCCACGATCACCGCCGGCGTGATCCGCCCCCTGAGCTGGGGACACTTGATGCTGACCAGGGTTCCCTCGCTGGAGAACTGCAGCGCCAGGGTGAGCTCATGGGCCAGGGTCTCCTCGGCCTGCTGCTGAAGGATGCGCAGCAGACGTTTCTCCTCCCGCAGCCGGCCGCGCTGCTTCTCGTACTCCTCGAAATCGTCCCAGGGCACCTCACCGCCGCTGGTCTCGAGGGTGGCGAGCTGGGCCTTCAATTCGGCGATACGCGCCTCATCTTCGGCCAGGTCCAGGGTGGCCAGGTAACGCCCGAAGCTGCGCTCCACCAGCTCCTTCGCCTTGGCCAGGTCGTAGCGCTGCAGCAGGTTGAGCACCATCCCGTAGCTGGGGGTGAACTGGCTCACCAGCGGATCGGCCGGGCTGGTGGCCAGGGCGCCGGCTTCGCGCACACCCTCGAAGCGGCTCTGCACCGTGACCACGTAGCCCTGGGAGTCGAGCCCACGGCGGCCGGCCCGGCCGGCCATCTGCAGAAACTCGCTGCCCATCAGCGGGCGGTGGCCCCGCTCGGTGCGCTTCGAAAGCGCCGAGATCACGGTGCTTCGGGCCGGCATGTTGATGCCCGCCGCCAGGGTTTCAGTGGCGAAAACCACCTTGATCAGGCCCTGCTGGAACAGTTCTTCGATCAGCTCCTTCCAGGCCGGCAGCACTCCGGCGTGGTGGGAGGCGATGCCGCGCAGCAGTGCATCGGCGTGCCCCCCTTCGCGCACGGCTTCCGGGGTGGCGACCAGGTAGGCATCGAGTCGGGAGCGGATCCGGGCCTGCTCCTGAGGATTCACCAGGGTGAGAGAGGCGAGCTCACGCACCCCCTTGTCGCAGCCGCGGCGGCTGAAGATGAAATAGATGGCCGGCAGCATGTCGCGCTCGGCCATCTGGGCGACGACGAACGACAGCGGGGCCGCCTCCGGCTGGGGCGGCCGGGGCGGCTTGGGACCCTTGCGACGGGTGGTCTTGGGAGGCCTCCAGACCTTGCAGTTGGGATGGAGCCCCGTGCCCTCGTCATTAAGCAGCGGATGGAGTCCCTTGGCGCTGCAGAAACTGAAGGCGAGCGGAACCGGTCGGTAGTCGCTCCACACCAGGCGGGTGGGGCCATGCACCTTCTCGATCCAGTCGGTCAGCTGACCGGCATTGGCCACCGTGGCGGAGAGGGCCACCAGCTGAATCGGCGGCGGGCAGTGGATGATCGACTCCTCCCAGACCGTGCCCCGTTGGGTGTCATTCATGTAATGGCACTCGTCCAGCACCACGGCCTCGACGTCCTCGAGGGGGTCGTCACTGCCATCGACTTCCGCATAGAGCATGTTGCGGAAGATCTCGGTGGTCATCACCACGATCCGGGCTTCCCGGTTGAGGCTCAGATCGCCGGTGAGCAGGCCCACGTTCTCGGCTCCGAACTGATGCCGGAAATCGCGAAGCTTCTGGTTGGAAAGAGCCTTCAGCGGGGTTGTGTAGAAGACCTTGCGACCGTGGGCCAGGGCGCGGTGGATGGCGTACTCGCCCACCAGGGTCTTGCCGGAGCCGGTGGGGGCACTGACCACCACCGAATGGCCGAGGTTGAGGGCATCGATCGCATCCAGCTGGAAGGGATCGAGCGGAAAGGGAAACAGCTCGCCCAGAGGCGGCACGGAGCCGGTGGCGGGGCTGTCGGGCATTACCAGATCCTATGGGGTGGGCGCCCTTCGGCTCTGATTACGGCGGGCTCAGTGCCCCGCCTCTCAGCGATCGCCCGTCTCCACTCGCCTTAGAAAGTCGCCGAGCAGATCGCAATAGACCGCCGGCTGCTCCAGGTGGCTGAGATGGGAACACTCGTCCAGCAGCACCCACTCCGAGTGGGGAATGCCGCGGTGCAGAGCCTCGGTGACGGCGGGGGTGGCTTCATCGAAACGTCCGCCGATCACCAGCGTGGGCTGCTGGATTTCGCCGAGGCGATCGCTCACATCCCAGTCGCGCAGACTGCCGGTGATGTGGAACTCACTCGGGCCGCACATCGCCTGATAAACGCGCGGATCCTCCTCCATGGCGGTGAAGGAGCGCAGCAGGCACTCGGGCCAGGGATCGAGCCGGCAGACATGCCGCCGATAGAAGGCCATCATCGCCTCCTGATATTCAGGGCTGTCGGTGGTTCCGGCCTGTTCGTGCTCATCAAGCACGCGCTGAACCTCCGCCGGCAGTTCGCGCCGCAGCCGCGTGGTCTCGGCCACCCACAGAGGCATGCTGGCGGGGGCATTGGAGAGCACAAGGCTGGCGATGCCGGGGGCTCCCGCAAGGGCTGCCTCCAGGGCCAGCATCCCGCCCCAGGACTGGCCATAAAGGTGAATGCGCTCAAGGCCGAGAGCCGCGCGCACCAGGGCCAGTTCGTTCACGAAGCGCTCCACCTGCAGCAGAGCCGGATCATCGGGATGGTCGGAGCGGCCGCAACCGAGCTGGTCGTAACGGATCACCTCGCGACCGTCGGCCGCCAACTGCTCCAGCGGTTCAAGGTAATCGCTGGGAACGCCGGGGCCACCGTGCAGCAGCACCACGGGCAGGCGCTCCGGGCGGCTGGTGGCACCGACCCTGCGGGTCCAGACGCGATGGCCGTCGATGGCGACGAACTGCTCCTGGACGAGCTGGTCATTACTGCGCATGGGGGTCTGGGGCGCGATGCCGATGCGCTGCGTGGAAGCTACCGTAAGGCTACAAAGCCTCTCGCAGGCATGAATCTCACGGTCGACAACAGCGCCGCACTCACCTGCATCGCCATCAAAGGGGAGCTGGACACCGCCACCGCCCCAGACCTGGATGCCGCCATTCAGAGCTGTCTGGCGGAAGGCACCAATGCGCTGCTGCTGGATCTTTCCGGCACCGACTATGTGAGCAGCATGGGTCTGCGGGTATTTCTCTCCACCCTCAAAGCCCTCAAACCTGCAGGTGGCCGACTGGTGCTCGCCGGTCTGAACGCGGAGGTGCAGGAGATCATTGATCTGGCAGGTTTTGCGCCCCTGTTTGAGATCTGTGGCACGGCGGATCAGGCTCGCGCGGCGCTCAGCAGCTGATCCCGCCTGCTATGCCGCCTGCGTTTTTCCCGATGCGGCTGATTCGCGAAACAACTCGGTTCAAGGTCAGCTGAGACATTCTGATCTGTGTGATCGCGCTGATCACGGGCCTTGTCCTGCCCATCGAGCTGTTGCAGGGGTTTGCCTACAGCAACAGGCTGACGCCTTGGTGGACAGCCTTCAGCCTGATCGGTCTGATCGACATCGCCTTGACGTTCAACACGGCGCTGGAGCAGCACGGCATCGTCCAGCGCAACCGTGCCGTCATCGCCCGCCGCTATCTGCGCGGCATGTTCTGGCCCGATCTGGTCGCCTCCCTGCCCTTTTTCCTCGCCAGCGGCCTTGGCCTCCAACTGGGCTGGATCGCCGGATTGCCCCTGCTGAGGTTGCTGCGCCTGCTGCACATCACCAACCGCTGGGAAGAACTGCAGCTGCTGCAGATCCCCGTGCTGCGCATGATCCGCTACGGCATGGTCCTGGCATTGATCACCAACGGCATCGCCTGCCTGTGGCTCTGGGTGGGTCTGGCTGAAACCGGGCCGCAAGGCTGGATCCAGCGCCTGCAGCTCAGTCGCACGGATTTCCCCGATCTCTATCTGCACTCCCTCTACTGGACCGTGACCACCCTGGCCACGGTCGGCTACGGGGACATCACCCCGAAGACCAGTCTCGAGATCAGCCTGGCGATCGCGATGAGGATGACCGGCGCGATCCTGCTCGCCTTCGCCGTCGGCAACGTGGTGAGCATCATCAGTCAGCTCGATGGCGGCCGGCTCGAGCATCGCAACCGCCAATCGGCGATCACCCGCTATCTGCAGCTCAACGGCGTGGAACGCCACACGATTGACCGGATACGTCGCTTCAACGACTACCAGTGGGCCCGCACCCGTGGCATCAATCCACGTCAGATCCTGGCGGACCTGCCGGCCGAGCTGCGCAGTGAGGTCACGATCACGATCCTGCAAGAGTCGATCAGCAAGGTGCCGTTGTTCCTGGCAGCCAGCAGCGGCCTGCAGAAGCGGCTGCTGGCGGAACTGGTGCCCGTCACCTTCCCGCCGTCCACGGTGGTGCTTGACGATGAGGCCATGGGCGAACAGATCCTGTTCATCACCTCCGGCACCGTGGCGATCAACACCAATGAACCGCTCCCGCCGGAGGTCCTGCGCTACGGCCCAGGCGACTACGTGGGCGATCTGGCCTTCTTTCTGCGGGAGCGGCGCACCGAACCGGTGATCTCCCAGACCTATGTGGAGGCGTTCCTGCTCAACCGCCTGAGTTTCGATGAGCTCTGCCGTTCGGAACCTCGTTTCAAGGACCTGCTGCGGCAGGCGGCCGCCAAGCAGACCGATCGAAATCAGACCCTGCTGATCGCCGGGGTGATCGTCTGATGGAACACACCGCCCCGCTGAGGGAGCAGACGGCGGTCGGGCGGCCCGTTCGATTGCGCGCCACGGCCGGATCGGTGCGGAAGCTGCTGACCGGGGTGGTCTCGGGTCGGGTTCTGGCGGCGCTGGGGTTGACGCTGGCTGCCGGTGTCGTCGGCTCCCACCTGCTTCAGGCGCACGTGACCCGGCATCTGGTGAAGCGGGTGGTCAGCAACCAGACGATGAAGGTGCGCGATCACGTGCATCGCTTTGATCTGACCCTGCGCAACGCCGAGCAAAGCATTCGCCGATACGCGGCACTTGTCTCCTACCGCAACGCAGATCTCGAGGGCCTGTCCACCAACCTCGAGGCCATTGCCCGGCTTGATCCGGATGGTGCCTGGCGTACGCCCGTGGATCGTCTGAAGGGAGGCACGGATGCCGCCGTCTGGATTCCTCCCGGAGTTGCCCTCAACCCAGACACCAGGCGGTTCTTCGTGCGCACGCAGGAGATCACCAGGCTGTTCGGCCTTGGGGCCCAGGATGCCCTACTCACCAACACCTGGACCCTTCCCCTCAGCAACGGCGAAGTGATCTTCTGGCCCGCCCGGCCGGATTTCGTCAGCGGTGCATCCGCCGATCTCGACTATCGCCCGACACCCTGGGTCCAGCTCACCGACCCGCGCCAGAACCCCCGGGGGGGACCCCGCTGGACCGACCCTGATTACGATCCTGCTGCCAGGGAATGGCTGATCAGCGTGGTCGCCCCGTTCCAGCGGGATGGAGCTTGGGCAGGCTCCGTGGGCCACGACATCGTGCTGCGCCATTTGCTCTCGGCGCTGATCGATCACACCAGCACCCCTGGATCGGCCGATGCCCAGCCCTTGTTCGTGGTCACCGAATCGGGCCAGGTGCTGGCTCGCCAGCAGGGCACCCCCCAGAAGGGTGAGCAATTGCCCGGGCCCTACCGCTCGCTGCTGCAGGAGGCCCGCTCCCAGGGCAGCCTGCAAGTTCGGCGTGATGGGCTCAACTATCTGCTGATCGCACCGATTCCGGAGCTGAAGGCCTACGTCATCTACCGCGTGGATGGGGATGGCATCGCCCGCGCCCTCGGCGAGGAGCTGATGGTGCTGCAGATCGTCGAAGGCCTGGTGCTGCTGCTGCTGGTGGGCTCGATCCTTGCGATCAGCGTGCGGGATGCCCAGAGCCGGTTGCAGCGGCAGCGCCTGCTGGAACAGCAGAACGATGAGCTGGAGCAGCAGGTGCAACTGCGCACGGCCGAGCTGCTGCGCGCAAACGCGATGCTGGAGAACGATCTCAATCTCGCCGCCCGCATCCAGCGCGACCTGCTGGCCACAGAGCGCCAGATCAATGCACTGACACCGCAGCTGGATCTAGGCGTTGTGTTGGCCGCTTCCCGCGAAGTGGCCGGCGATCTCTACGACTGCATCCCCCTTGCGGGTGAGCGTTACCTGCTCTGTGTGGGAGATGTGAGCGGCAAGGGCATGCCGGCAGCCCTGCTGATGAGCACCTGCCTCAGCCTGCTGCGCGCCTACACCGAGGTGCTCGACTCCCCCTCGGCGATCATGCGACGGCTCAACCGAAGGCTGTGCCACAACAACCCGAGCTGCGCCTTCACCTCCCTTTTCCTGGCGGTGATCAACAGCCACAGCGGCGAGTTGCGCTACTGCAATGCCGGCCACAACCCCTGCCTGGTGAAGCGCTGCAATGGGCAGGTGGAGGTGCTGCGGCAGGTGCATGGCCCGGCCCTGGGCGTGGCAGAGGAGATCAGCTACGGCGAATCGCTGATCTACCTGGAGCACGCTGATGCCCTGATCGCCTACAGCGATGGTGCCAGCGAGATGTTCAGCCCGGACAACCGCCGTTTCGGACTGGACCGCATGCAGGCCTTCTTTCGCACCAGCCCCACCACCTCCAGTCCGAGGCTGGTGCGACATTTCCTGCGCGCCCTGCGTGATTTCGCCGCCGACGAACCCCAGCACGACGACATCACCGTGCTGATCGCACAACGTCGCACACCCTTAGAACAGGGAAGCGATGCCTGCGGGCCGGCGCGCAGCGGCCATGGTCTGCAACTCACCCTGTATGGGGCTGATGCGGGCCTGAAGCAGCTGCGCGCGGCCGTGGCCGACTACTGCCAGCGCGAGGGCATCGAACTGCGCTTGCAGCGCCATCTGAAGGTGATCGTCGATGAACTGGTGAGCAATCTGCTGCTGCACGCCACGGCCCAGGGGGGACGTGAGTTGCTGATTGAGGTAGAGCTCGACCGCACGGTTGAGGGCCTGCGGCTGCAGATGCGCGACAACGGTCAGCCGTTCAATCCCCTCGATGCCCCCGAGGCTGATGTGGCCTCGGCGCTGGAAGACCGGCCGATCGGCGGCCTCGGCCTCCATCTGGTGCGCCAGCTGAGCAGAAGCCTCACCTATTGCCGGGACGGCAGCAGCAATGTGCTGACCCTGGAGCTGGTGTGAGGCGACACCGGGGGACGGCAGACTGATTCCGTTCCCGCCCACGGAACGTTCTGATCCCTTCCCCCCGCCCCACCGACTGGCGCCGGCACCTGCAGGAGGGCCTCGCCGCCCTGCCCCGCGAGCGGCACCGGCAGCTACGCAGCCTCCAGGCCGGAACCGACGCCCAGCTGCTGTCCCCGCCGGTCGGCGACGCAGCACCAACCCCGCTGCTGGATCTGGCCAGCAACGACTACCTGGGCCTCAGCCGCCATCCGGCCGTGCTCGCCGCCGCCGCCGAGGAGCTGGCCGCCACGGGGCTGGGGGCCGGAGCCTCCAGGCTGGTCACCGGGACCCGGCCGGTGCATCTGCGCCTGGAGGCCGAGCTGGCCTCCTGGCTGGGCCGCGATCGGGTGCTGCTGTTTCCGAGCGGCTTCCAGGCCAACCTCGCCGCGGTGAGCGCCCTGAGCGATCGCCACAGCCTGGTGCTGGCCGACCGGCTGATCCACCATTCGCTGCTGACCGGCGTGCGGGCCAGCGGTGCCCGCCTGCAGCGCTTCGCCCACAACGACCCCGCCGACCTGGAGCGCCGCCTGGTGGCCGGCCGGCGCGCCCAGCCCACCGGCCGGCTGTTGGTGCTCTGCGAAAGCCTGTACAGCATGGAAGGCACCAGCCCGCCCCTGCCTGCCCTGGTCTCCCTCTGCGCCCGCCACGAGGTGCCCTTGCTGGTGGATGAGGCCCATGCCCTGGGGGTGCTGGGCGCGGGCGGCCGCGGCCTGGCCCATGGCCTGGCTGATGTGGCGATCGTGAGCGGCACCTTCGGCAAGGCCTTCGGCAGCGGCGGTGCTTTCCTGGCCTGCGATGGCCTGGTGGGCGACTGGCTGCTGCAGAGCAGCGGCGCCTTCCGCTACACCACCGCCCTCGCCCCGCCCCTGGCCGCCGGCGCCCTGGCGGCCCTGGCCCTGATCGGCGAGGCCGCCGCCGCCCGCACCGCCCTGCTGGCACGGGCGGAGCGCTGGCGCCACGCCCTGGAAGCCGCCGGCTGGCCGCGGCCGCCGGGGCAGGGTCCGATCCTGCCGCGGCTGGTGGGCGAAGACGAGCGGGCCCTGGCTCTGCAGCAACAGCTCGAACGGGCCGGGCTGCTGGCGGTGGCCATCCGTCCGCCCACCGTGCCCGCGGGAACCGCCCGGCTGCGCCTGGTGCTGCGCCAGGATCTCCCCAAAGGCAGTCTGAAGACCCTGCTCACTGCCCTCGGCCCCGGTCCCTGCCCTGCGCGCCGCCATGGGAATGCCTGACATGCCGCCAGCCCGCCGGCCTGCCGCCGTGGAGGTGCTGGCGATGCACGGCTGGGCGGGCCAGGGCAGCAGCTGGCAGCCCTGGCAGCGGGCCACCGCTGGATTGGGCTGGCACTGGCACTGCGGCGAGCGGGGATACGGGGCGGAAGCCCCCCGGCAACCCTGCTGGTCAGGGGAAGGGGTGCGGCTGCTGATCGGCCATTCGCTCGGCCCCCATCTGGTGGCGGCCGAGCAGTTGGCAGCGGCGGAGGTGGTGGTGCTGCTGGCCAGTTTCGGGCGGTTCGTGCCCGCCGGCCGCGCCGGCCGGGCCCTGCGCACCGCCCTGGCGGGGATGGCGGCCCAGCTGGAGGAATTCCCCGAGGCCGCAGGGGAGGCACCGGTCCAGACGGAAGCCAGCCGGGCCCTGCGGGCCCAGGCGATGCTGCACACCTTTCTCTCGCGGGCAGCCGCACCGCAATCGAGCCAGGAGCTCCCCCCCCTGCCCGGCGATCAACCGGTGGCCCCCCAGGCACGCCAGCGCCTGCGGGCCGATCTGCAGCTGCTGGAGGCCACCAGCGGCCTCCCCCCGGGCTTCCCGCAGCGGGTGCCGGTGCTGATCGTGGAAGCCGGGGCCGACCGGATCGTGGAACCGGCCAGCAGGCAACTGCTGCGGGAAGCCCTTCCCCAGGCCGAATGCCTGACCCTTGAAGGGGTGGGCCATGCCCTGCTCACGGCGGAGCTGATCCCCCTGGTGCTGGAGTGGCTGCAGCGGAGGCTGGCCCCATGATCGCCCCGTTCTACGGCGCACAGGTGCGCCAGCGGTTCGGCCGCAGTGCCTCCCACTACGACCACCACGCCCGGCTGCAGCGGAGCCTGGCCTGGCGGCTGGCGCGCCTCTGCCGCGACCTTCCCCTGGGGGAGGGTCCGGCTGCCGACCTTGGGGCCGGCAGCGGCCTGCTCAGCCGCGCCCTGGTGCGGCAATTGCCGCGCCTGCGACAGCGTCCACCACTGCAGCTGGACCTCTGCCCTGAGCTCTTGGCGCACAATCCCCTGCTGGCGCCGCAGGAGGGGGCCGCGGCCACCGCGAAGGCCCTGATCTGGGACCTGAACAGGGGCCTGCCGTCCGGGCTGGACGGCTGCTCCCTGTTGGTTTCCGGCTTTGCCCTCCAGTGGCTGGACGATCCGGCCCGCCAGCTGCGGCACTGGGGTCAGCGACTGGCACCGGGAGGGTGGCTGGCCCTCACCGTGCCGACCCAGGGAAGCTTTCCCCAATGGCACCAGGCGGCCCAGGAAGCCGGCGTCCCCTGCACCGCCCTGGATCTGCCGGCGGCCCCGGCCCTGATCGCCGCAGCAGAAGCCCAGCTCACGCTCCACAGCTGCCAGCTGCTGCGCTTCAGCCGCCCTGCCCAGGGAGGCCTAGGGGCTCTGCGGCATCTGCAGCAACTGGGGGCGACCGCCAGTCGCGGCCCCCGACTCTCCACACCCCAGATGCGCCGGCTGCTGCACCGCTGGAGCCGCAGCAGTGCGCTCACATGGGAAATCCTGCTGCTCCTGGCCCACCGTCCCTGAACCCCTTTCCCCCATGACCCGACTGATCATCTGCGGCACCGACACCGATGTGGGCAAGACGGTGGTCAGCGCCATGGTGGTGCAGGGCCTGGGGGCGAGCTACTGGAAACCGGTGCAGAGCGGCCTGGAAGACGGCGGCGACAGCGCCACGGTGCAGCGACTGATCCAGCTGCCGGCCGAGCGGCGGCTGCGCGAGGCCTACCGGCTGGAGGCGCCCGTTTCTCCCCACTGGGCGGCAGAACGGCAGGGGCTGCATCTGGAGCCGGAGCGGCTGGAACTGCCGGCGGTGCCAGGGCCGCTGGTGGTGGAAACGGCGGGGGGCCTGCTGGTGCCGCTGCGGCGGGACTGGCTCCAGATCGAGCAGGTGGCCCGCTGGCAGTTGCCGGTGCTGCTGGTCGCCCGCAGCGGGCTGGGCACCCTCAACCACACGCTGCTTTCGCTGGAAGCGTTGCGGCAACGTCGCATTCCGGTGCTGGGGCTCGTGCTCAACGGTCCTCCCCATCCCGACAACCCCCGGACCCTGGAGCAGATCGGCGGGGTGCCCGTGCTGGCCGAACTGCCCCGGCTCGATCCGCTCGATGCGACCTCTCTGCAGCAGATCTGGCTGAGCAGCGACCTGGTTCGTAGCCTGACCTGATGAGCCAACGACATCTGCTGGTCACGGTCGCCGTGGCGGTGATCTGCACCGCCATCCTCACCCTGTTCACCGACGTCGAGACCAGCCTTTTGCGCTGGTGGAACTGCGGCGCCAGCGCAACCGCCGCGGAGAAGGCCTCGAAACTCTGCCGCTGACCCCGGAGCCCCGCAGGCCTAGCCCTCCCGTCGGCCTCGCAGAGGACAACGGCGGGTCATCGCCGCCACATTCTGCTTGGCGGCCGACAACGGCCATCCCAGTCGGAGCTGGTCATGCAGCAGTTCGATCTGCATGCCGTTCCAGCCCTGGCTCTCCAGCTGCACCCGGATCGCCTGCCACTGGCCCTCGGCGAACAACTCCCGGCCGCCCCACGACCGGCGGAGAGCTTGCCCCTGGAGCTGCTCGGGAGCAAGGAAGCGATTGGAGGCAGGACGGCTGCGTCGGAACACCGCCGTTAACGGGAGATCACTTCCATGATGGCAACGATCCGTGCACCCGGACCAGGCCCCTTGACCTCACCCATTCCCCCGGGCTGGCATCCCCATCTCTGGCACCCCTTCACCCAGGTGGCCACCGCAGCTCCGCCCCTGCGGGCCGTGGCCGGCCAGGGAGCCGAGCTGGAACTGGACGACGGCCGCCGCCTGATCGACGCGATCAGCAGCTGGTGGGTGACCCTGCATGGCCATGCCGAACCGAGCATCGCTGCGGCCGTGGCCGCCCAGGCCAGCCGGCTGGAGCAGGTGATCTTCGCCAACTTCAGCCACCCGAGCGCGGAACGGCTGGCGGATCGGCTCAGTGCCGCCAGCGGGCTGGAGCGCCTGTTTTTCTCCGACAACGGCTCCACCGCGGTGGAGGTGGCCCTCAAGATCTCCTGGCAATGGTGGATCAACCGCGGCGAACCGCGGCCCCCGCTGATCGCCTTCGAGGGCGCTGACCCCGGCGACACCTGCGGGGCGATGGCGGTGGGGGACCGGACGATTTTCTCCGCCCCGTTCGAGCCGCTGCTGTTCGCGGTCGCCCGGGCGCCATGGCCTGCCACCTGGTGGGGGGATGGGGAGGTGGAACAGCGGGAGCAGGCCGCCCTGGCACGGCTCGAACAGCTGCTGGAAACCCCCACCGCTGCGGTGATCCTGGAGCCGCTGGTGCAGGGGGCCGGCGGCATGGCGATGGTGCGGCCCGAATTCCTGCAGCGGGTGGAAGCCCTGGTACGGCAGGCGGGCGCCCTGCTGATCCTCGACGAAGTGCTGATGGGCTTCGGGCGCAGCGGAGACCTGTTCGCGGGCCAGCGGGCCGGCCTTTGCCCCGATCTGGTGGCCCTTTCGAAGGGGCTCACCGGAGGGTTTCTGCCGATGGGGGTGACCCTGGCGCGGGAAGAGATCTTCCGGGGGTTCCTGGGTTCCGACCCCAACCTCACCCTGTTCCACGGCCACAGCTTCACCGCCAACCCCCTGGGCTGCGCCGCCGCCCTGGCCAGCCTCGACCTGCTGGAGGACCGACCGGAACGCCATCAGGCCATGGAAGGGCGGCACCGCCCCCTGCTCGAGGCCCTCAGCGCCAGCCCGCGGATCCGCCGTCCCAGGCTGCTGGGCAGCATCGCCGCCTTCGACCTGGCCCAGGGACCGGAGGGCTACCTGAATCCGGCGGGTGAGCAGCTGCAAGGGCTCGTTCTGGAGCAGGGAGTCTTCCTGCGGCCGCTCGGCAACGTCGTGTACCTGCTGCCGCCGCTGTGCATCAGCGACGACCAGCTCGAACGCTGTTACGCCGCCCTCGCCCACGCCCTCGAGCGGCTCTGAGCGCCGCTCAGGGCCCCGCCAGGATCGCCGCCTCCACATCGGCCCGGGAGAGGCCATAGGGGAAAAGCCTGATGGTGCTGGCCCCCTCGCGGTGCCAGCTCACCTTGAGCTCCTCAATATCAAGCTCGATCCGGGCACTCCACTGGGGCTGGTGGAGATCCCAGACGGAGACCTGGGAACGCTGCTGCTGAGCGCCCAGCCGCCTCAACCACTCCTCCAGGGCAGGCAGCGGGTGGTGATAGAGGGGTGTGGCTTCGTCCGGCAAGGTGGTCATCAGGTCCTCCCTCCGGAAACAGAAGCAGACGTAACGCCTCCGGAGACAGGAGCAGCCGAAACGACAGCAGCCGGATCTGCGGCGGCCTGTTCCGCCTGCAGCTCCTGCTGCTCGGCCTGCAGCTGCTGCCACCAGCTCGGCCAGCGCACCAGCTCGGCCCCCCGCATCCAGGCCAGACCAATCCCGAGCACCAGGCTGAGCACCATGGCCAGCCCGAGCAGCAACAGCGCGAACCACTCCCCTCCGGAAAGGGAGCGACGCACGGAATCCGGGCGGGGCGCAGCGGCGAAGGAAACCGGGGCCGCAGCTGCCGCAGGGGCAGAGCGGGCCTGGAGACGGGTGTCATAGGCCCTGCGGGCCTCAGGATCGCTCAGCACCGCATAGGCCTGCTGCAGCCTGCGGAAGGCCTCTTCCGCCTGGGAAGGGGGCAGGCTGGTGGTATCCGGGTGATACACCTTGCTGAGGTGTCGGAAGGCCTGCCGCAGCTGCTGGGGGCTGGCCGTGACCGGCAGCTGCAGCAGCTCGTAGTGGCTGGCCGAGGGAAGGGGGCTGGAGGGGGGTGGACTGGGCATCACCCCGGGGCGCGGTCACGCCACCGGACAGGGTCTGCGGGATCCTAGGGAGAACGCCCTGTTCGCTCCGGATGGCCGCCAGCCCCCCCTCCCCCCTGCCCCCGCCTGCGGCCGGTCAGGCACCGCAGCCGGAGCTGTGGCGGGAGCTGGGCTGGCAACCGGACGGGGAGCAGCTGGAGCTGCTGATCGCCCTGCAGCAGCAGCTGCGGCAATGGAACGCACGACTCAACCTCACCCGCCTGGTGGAGGGGGACGACTACTGGATCGCCCAGGTGTTCGATAGCCTCTGGCCGCTGGTGCCCCTGCTCAACGCGGCCCGCCAACCCGAGGCCGGCAGCCTCGAGATCATCGATGTGGGCACCGGCGGGGGCTTCCCCGGCCTGGCCGTGGCGATCGCCCTGCCGCAGGCCCGTCTCACCCTGGTGGATTCGGTGGGCCGCAAGGTGGAGGCGGTGCGGGCGATGGCCAGCGCCCTCGGGCTGGCCTCGCGGCTCAGCCTGCGCTGCGAAAGGATCGAGCGCACCGGGCAGAGCCGGGAATGCCGCGGCCGCTTCCACTGGGCGATGGCCCGCGCCGTGGCCAGTGCGCCGGTGGTGGCGGAATATCTGGTGCCCCTGCTCCGCGCCGACGGCAGGGCCCTGCTCTACCGGGGCCAGTGGACCCCGGCCGACGGCGAGGAACTGGAGCGGGCCCTGGGACCGCTGCGGGCGAGGCTCAGCAGCATGACGGCGCGGGAGCTGCCTGCAGGCAGGGGAAGCCGCAACGCCCTCGTGCTCGAACCCCTCGGACCCTGCCCCAGGATCTATCCGCGGGCCGTAGGCCTTCCCAGCAAGCAGCCCCTGGGATTGCTCCAGGAAGATTCGCCCCAGTGAGAAGTGACGACGGGGATGGGGCTCAGGCCCCCGCCCCCCCCGGGGAAGCCCGGGGCAGCGTGCGGCGCAGGCGGGCAGGGGAGGGGACGCCCAGGGGATGGATCTCCTGCTGCTGCAGCTGAGCTTCCAGAACCGGAAGCTGTTCGTAGGCGACCCAATGGATGCAGTCCACCGGACAGGTGTCGATCGCCTCCTGGATCCGCTCGGTGCTGTCACCGTCCTGGCGGATGGCCCGGGAGCGTCCCCAATGGGGCTCCACCACGAAGGTGTTGGTGGCGACGTTGGCGCAGTAGCGGCAACCGATGCAGACGGCCTCATCCACCCACACCGCCTTCTGGCGCAGGGCCCCGCCGAGCTGGGGTTCCCAGCCGCTGACATCGCCAGCAGCACCGGGCCCAGCTCCGCCGGGGCTATCGGGACGGGCCCGGTAGGCCAGCGATGGATCCACCCCCGCGGTCACGGGATCAACCGTCCCAGCGGCTGACCACCAGTTCGATGCTGCCGTCCTGATGGTCGGATTGTTCGATCACCTGGAATCCCTCCGCCAGGGAGGCGCTGAGGATCGTGCGCAGGGCATAGCGCTGGGTGAGCTGGGCCAGGAATCGCTCCACCGGAACCGGTTGCTTCCAGAGTTCCAGATCGGTGACCAGCTCGAAACAACCGGCCTCGGCATTCCAACGGAAGCCGATGTCTGCACCCTCTGCCTGCGGGATGGCGAGTTCGGCGGTGACGACCTGACCGCGGTAGCCCCTCACCTCCTGGCTGCCCTCGGCAGGCGGATGGCCCAGGTCGGTGAGCGCTTCCACCAGCGCCTGGCGATCACGAAGCTCGGTCTTGACGGTGCTGAAGTGAGACATCGATTCAGGCGGTACGGGAAGGGGGCAGGGAGTACGGGACGGGGGATGGGCGGGCCGGGAGGCGCTCAGGACGAATGGTGTTCCGCCACCAGGATTTCAGCCCCCGCGGGCTGCTCCTGGAAGGCTTCGGCCGTGCTGCGCCTTTGCTGCACCGATCCGAGGCGAGCCTCGATCGTCTCGGTGAGGTGTTCGCAGGCGGATCCCTGAACGCCCTCCACCAACTCCTCGACGCGACCGTCGGGGCGGATACGGAAGCGGATGGTGCGCTGGGCCATCCCGGAACCGGAAGAACGGCTCGGATGCTAATCGCCTTGGACCTAACGTGGCGGAAGCCTGGTTCTTCCGTGCGGAGGATCAGCTGCGGAAGATGAGCTGCGGTAGATGAGTCTGCTGGCCCCCCTGGGCACCCCGTTGCGGGGCAAACGCCTGCTGCTCCATGGGGGCACCCCCAAGACCGGAACCACGGCCCTGCAGCGATGGCTGCACGGGAACCGCTCCCATCTGGCGAGTCACGGATTTCTCTATCCGGTTCACGGAACCGATGGCGAGACCCCCAAGCATCAATGGCTGATCACTGCCCTGCGCCAAAGCGATGGGGAGATGGTTTCCGAGGCTGCCGCCGGGATCGCCGCCGAACTGGAGGATCTGGCGCACCCGATTCACACAGTGATCCTCTCGACCGAGGGGCTCTACAACCACTTCGCCGCTTATTTCAGCGCCCATGGGGCCTGCTTCGGGGAGCTGGCGGGCGAATGCCGGCTGGAACTGGTGGCCTGCTTCCGGGATCCGATCGACTACGCCTGTTCCCGCTACCGCCAGAACCTGGTCAATCCCCCCACAGGGGATCCCTTCCACGCCACCAGCCTCTCGCTCGAGCAGCTCTGCCGCAACGAAGCCTGGCTCGCCGGCATTGATTACCAGGGCTTTCTCGAGGCCTGGGAACGGCTGCTCGGCCCAGAGGCCGTGACCTGCCTGCCCTACGGGCCGGAGTTCGTGGACGATTTCAGCGCCCGGATGCTGGGCCTGCCCTGCCGCGACGCCCCCGTGCCCCCGGAACGGGCCAATGCCTCGCTCGGAGCGTTCGGGGTGGCGATGGTGCAGCAGCTGAATGGGCTGGATCTGCCACCAGCCGCGCGGGAAAAGGTTCTCCCCCTCCTGCTTGAGGCCGACCGCAGCCTGCCGGCAGGCACGAACCGGTTCGCGCCAGGGCCAGAGGCCTGGAGCCTGCTGCGGCGGGCAGGGCTCGAACGGCTGGGCGGCCTGGCGGCGAACCGACCGGAACTGACCATTCCCCTGGCCGTGCTGCATCGCCCGGCCCTTCCCCCAGCCCCTACTGCCGCTTCCGCCGAATCTCCGGACCTCTGCTTTCTCTGCTGCATCGAAGCAGGGTTCCTCGAACAGCAGGTGGTGCGGCTGGCCCAGAGCATTCGCCTGTTCACCGGAGAGTTCCGCCGCTGCCGGATCCTGGCGGTCTGCCCCACCGCAACCCCCCTCGCCCCCGAAACCCTGTACCAACTTCACTGCCTGGAGGTATCGGTGGTGCTGGAGCCCCTGAACACGCAGCTGCGGACCTTCCCCTATGCCAACAAGGCGTACGCCCTGGAATACGCCGAGGCGCAGTGCCGCGAATCCGTGCTGGTCCTGCTCGATTCCGACACCCTGTTCGTGGCTCCGCCCACGAGCTTCCTGCCGGATACCCGCTGGGATTTCCGCGCCCGTCCCGTGGACCTGCGCAACATCTCCGCCTCCCCCCTCGATTCCGATCACCGGGTGTACTGGCAGCAGCTCTGCGCCCTGGGCGGCATCGGCATCGAGCAGCTTCCGATCGAAATCACCACGGTGGATCGCACCCCGATCCACGCCAACTACAACGGCGGTCTGCTGGCGGTTCGGCGGAGTTCAGGGGTGGGCCAGCGCTGGCGGCAGCTGCTGGAGGGCTGCTGGCAGGAGGGGATCTCGCCGGTCCCAGGGAACTTCTGGGGCAGCGGCCAGTCCACCTTCAGCGTTGCCGCCGCCGCCCTCGGACTGCGTTGCTTGCCTCTGGAAGCCGGCTACAACATCCCGATGCACCTTCCCGAAGGGGAAGACCGGCTTGGCTGGATCGAGCACCCCACCCACCTTCATTACCACTGGATGCTCGAACCCGAACACCTGGTCACCGGTCGGGAGCGGCTCCAACGGCTTCGCCTGCAGGACGACGTGCGCCACTTCCTCCTCCAGCTCCCTGCCTTGACCAGTCGCAGAGGTCCCTCCCACACCGGGAGCGGCAGCGGCACCTGAATCTCACGAGACCCGGGCGACCAAGATTCCCGAACCGATCTCACCCAGAACTCGGGAGATGCAGCTACGATCCGCGCAAACGATCAGATCGCGGAACCGTAGCCGGCGTCCCATGTCACGTGCTTTTCCTCTCTCCCCCTCTGTTGCGGCAGCGGTTCTCGGGACTTCCCTGACCCTGCTTGCCGGCCAGGCCGCCGAGGCCCGCACCGCCGTGATCAAGTTCACGAGTAACCCCCGGACCACCACATCAAGCAGGGATTTCACCGACAACGGCATTACGGTCACTGCCGATGAGCCCGTAGGAGCGAATCTTGACCGTAATGCCGGTTTCGGCAGCGGCGGTATCAACACTGACCTCAAGAATGGAATTTGCTCCTATCTGAAGTCCGGCGATCCAGCCAAGTGTCAGTACGGCGCGGATGGCGGCGTCTACCTCTACGGCTATACCCTCACTGTGGATACCTCTGTGGAATTCCGCAGTTTTAATATCACCCGCGGCAGGGGTCTTTTCTCCGGCACCATCACGTTCAGCGCCCCTGGAGTTTCTGACCAGACCTTCTCATTCGAGAATCCTAGTGGTACAGGCCAGAACACCTTCCCCAAGGTGTTCGCCCCCGGCTTCTTTGTGAACGCCTTTGTGCCCGTCACCGTGCGCACCACTGGGGTTGTGATTTCCGATCCCGAGGGTGGTTCATTCCGGATCAACAACCTTGAGATCGCCGAAGTACCGGCCCCACTGCCCCTCCTCGGAGCTGCTGCGGCCTTCGGCTGGAGCCGTCGTATGCGTCGCCGCATCTCCCAGGGTTCCGCGCTGCAGCTTCCTTCCCAGGCCTGAACGGCTTGACCACCTGCAGTGTGCTGACAAGAGTCTGCACACCAGAACTTCCCTATCTCCGTGCATTCCTGGGGCATCATGCATCCTTAGGGGTGCACGTTTTTCATTTGCTGTTGCAGGAAGAGGCGCTCGCCGTCCCGCTGCGCCAGCTGGCAGGGGAGCTGGGTATCGACATGCAGCTCCACCCCGCCCCCAGCGATCGCACGCCCGCCCAGGTACTGAAGGAGTCGCACCTCGCGTTTGAGACGGAGTACGCCCTGCTTCTCGACCCCGACGAGTTTGTTTTCCTGCCGGGCAAAAAAGATCTCAGCTCATTCCTGGCATCCCTGAATCAACCAGCCTCCTGCTATCTGCGTTGGGTGGTTGCCCCCTGCGACTTCCAGCCCACGTCACGCGGCATGGGATATCTGGGCCATATCGGTAAACATCTTGCCCAAAGCGCCAGGATCGCAGGTATCGCCACAGCCCATACGTTTGCGCTTCACAACCACGAACCGATCAGCCCGTTCCAGTTCGAACGGCACGATGGCTTCATCATCCATTACTGGGGACGCACATTCATCGACACCGTTCTCAAGTGCCTCTACTACAAAGGGGTTCACCCTTCCAAGCAATCCTCCATCGAAGAGGTGAAACACTGCAGCAGTCCTGCCAATCTGCCGAAGCGATTGAAACTACTGGCGGCCCTCAATCTGCACCACCGCTACATCAGCACCCCCGACCACATCGCCAACAGGATGGATCTGCAGAAAGAAGAAGATCTGCTGCACGCCCATCTCAGCACCGCCCAATTCGATCGCCTCAAAACCGCCTATCTCGAGTACAGGGATTTCCTCGACAACCACTCCAACACAACCGCTCAGGCTGCGATCCAGAGCTATCCGGGAAACAGCTCGATCCAGAAACTGGAAAGCCTTCTGCCCGCCTGGCCCTGACCAGCCAAACCAGAACCCAGACCAGCCGCTAGACCAGCAGCCCTTCGTCCACCAGGGTCTGCAGTCGTTCCAGAACCTCGGGCTGTTCCAACTGCTCGAGCGCCAGCCGAGCTTCTTCCCGCACGGCGGAATCGGCATCGCCGAGCATCGTCTGCAACAGCAACTCCACCACCTCCTGCTGGCGAGGTTCCACCAGATCGGGATACAGACGGCCAAGCGACCAGGCGCTGTTGCTGCGCACTGCCGGCGCACTGTCGCTCCGAAGACTCTGGAGCAGCTGCGCCGCCGCCGGCTCCGCCTTCGCCGGACCCGTGGCGCCGGCGTCGGCCAGGGAACTGGCCGCCCAGAGGCGCACTGCGGCGATGTCCTGACGAAGGCTGGCGATCAGGGGATTGAGCACCGGCGCATCGGGATAATTGCCCAGACTCCAGGCCACCGCCTTACGCACATAGCCGTTGTCATCGGCCGCCAGCAGGCTGAGCAAGGGTTCCACAGCCAGCGGATGGGGATTGCGGCCGAGGGCATACACGGCACTCATGCGCACGATCGGACAGGAGGCCTGCAGTAAGGGCAGCAGCAGGGGAATCGCGCGGGGATCGCGATGCTCACAGAAGATCCTCAACCCCTGCATCAGCTCTTCCTTGCCGCCCTGAAGCAGGGTGAGCCCCAGATCACACTCGGCGGCCACGACCTCCGGTTCGGGGTCGGTGGCTTCGATCTCGTCGAGAGGATCCCCCAGCAGCTCCTGGGCAAGCTCGCGGGCCAGGACCTCAGGGTCCAGGGCCAGCTCCGCAGAGCTCTGGGGGAAGGGCAGGAAGTCTTCCGACATGGCCAGATCGTAGAGCCTGGTTCGGGTTCAGCCGATCGGGGCGGGAGCGGCCATGTCCCCGGGGAGCCAGATGCGGGCACTCACCGCGAACAGGGCCAGGCCGAACAGCAACACGATCGCCACGGGCAGGAGGGTGGAACGGAAGAACTGCATGGATTCGCAACCGGTTCTGCATTCTGAATCGCAGACCCAACCTCTAGGGTTCGAGCATGAACAAGCAGCCTTCCGGCCCCTCCGCCGGCACCACCTCCCAGCGGCTGACGGCAGTGGCGGCAGAAGGGGTGGCCAGCGGGGTCCCCTACATGGTCGGAACGAAGCTTCTGCAGGGCTGGTTGACGGCCAGCCAGGTGCCGCTCGGCCTGATCGGCCTGCTCGGCCTGGCGGAACTGCCCTACACCCTGAAGATGTTCTGGGCACCGGCCCTGGATCGCTGGCCCCTGGCCTGGCCCGATCGGCGCAGGGGATGGTTGCTGCTGATGCAACTTCTGCTGGTGGGCGTGATCGCCGCGATGGCGCTGCTGCGCCCCAGCCGCTCCCCGGCCAGCCTCACGGCCATCGGCGTGTTGGCGGTGCTGCTCGCCGTGATCAGCGCCACCCAGGACATTGCGGTGGATGCCTACCGCACCGACCTGCTGCCGGTGCAGGAACGGGGCGCCGGCGCCGCCGCCACCAACCTGGGATACCGGGGAGCCATGCTGGCGATCGGGGCCGGCGGTTTCACACTGGCCGGCCGCTTCGGCTGGCCGATGGCCTTTCTTGCTTCGGCGCTGCTGATGCTGGCGGTGGTGCCGTTCACCTTGCGGGCCCCGCGACTGGCGCCGATGAGCCAACCGGTGACCAGCCTGCGCCAGGCGATCCTCGGACCGGCCCGTGAATTTCTGCACCGCACCGGCTCCGGGCGGGCCTTGCTGCTGCTCAGCCTCGTGCTCCTCTACCGCTGGCCCGATGGTCTGCTCAACCTGATGGCAGTTCCCTTCCTGATCCAGCAGGGATTCCGTCCAGAGGTGGTGGGCTCTGTGCTGGCGGGATGGGGGATTGGGGCCACGGTGCTGGGCACCCTGCTGGGAGGGGTGATCTTCAGTCGTCTCGGCATCAACCGTTCGCTCTGGCTGTTTGCCCTCGTGGGGGCCCTCGGCAACCTCTCCTACTGGGCCCTCGCCCGGTTTCAGGGGGGCATGGGCGCCTTGCTGGCAGCCGTGGGCCTGGAGAACCTCGGAGGCGGGATGGTGGGCGCAGCCTTCGTGGCGATGCTGATGAGCCTCTGCAATCCGCGCTTTTCCGCCACCCAATACGCCTTGCTCTCCGGGGTCTATGCCCTGAGTCGCTCGATCCTGGCGGCCCCCGCTGGGCTGGTGGCGGCGCGGGTGGGCTGGAGCCAGTTCTTTCTGTTCTCGGCGGCCGCCTCCCTGCCGGCGTTCCTGCTGATGCTCCGGCTCACACCCTGGAACGGCAATGGAATCAAAGGCGCCTTCCATCCCGACCGGGAGTCCGGCACCGCCTTCTCCCCCCTCCCGGATTCCCAGGAACCCTGACGGCCTGGCTCCTAGGAAACCCCGACGAAGGGGAGCGATTCAGGGGCCAGACGTCGACGCAATTGCCCGCAGGCAGCATCCTGATCGAGGCCACGGCTGGCCCGCACGCTGACCGCGATGTGGCGCTGCTGCAGGGCGCGCCGGAAAGACTCGATCCGCTCAGGAGTGGGACGCCGGAACTCTTCCTCCTCGATCGGTTTGTAGGCGATCAGATTCACATGGCTCTGGAAACCCCGGAGCAGCTGGGCGAGGGCTTCGGCATGGCGGAGATGGTCGTTGATGCCACCGAGCAGGATGTATTCAAAACTGACCCTGCGGCCGGAAAGAGCGACGTAGCGGCGACAGTCTTCGAGCAAGGACTCCAGCGGATAGGCGTGGGCCGTGGGGATCAACTCCTCCCGCAGCTGCTGGTCGGGAGCATGGAGACTCACGGCCAGGGTGAACTGAACCCTGCCGAGCCGCTCCAGGGCCCGCTCCGCGAGGGTGGGCAGGGTCCGAGGGACCCCCACGGTGCTGACGGTGATCTGGCGCTGAGCCATTCCGAGATCCCGGCAGAGGCAGTCGATCGCGGCCAGCACGGCATCGATGTTGAGCAGCGGTTCGCCCATGCCCATGAACACCACGTGGGTGGGGCGCCGGTCCATCACCTCCCGCACGCTGAGCACCTGATCCACGATTTCATGCACCTGCAGGGAGCGCTGCAGCCCGCCCTTGCCGGTGGCACAGAAACGGCAGGCCATCGAGCAACCCACCTGACTGCTGACGCAGACCGTGAGCCGATCTTCACTGGGGATGCCCACCGTCTCGATGCTCAGGCCGTCGGCGGTGGCGAGCAGAAGTTTGGTGGTGCCATCCCTGGCCAGGGATCGATGCAACTCGCGGGAGCGACCGATCCAGCTGCCCCCCTCCGCCGGGGGTAGCTCCTGCAGCTGTTGACGCCAGAGCTTGGGCAACACGGTGACCGCATTCAGTTCGCGGGCACCCTTGGCGTAGATCCAGTCATGCAACTGCCGGCCGCGAAAGGCCGGTTGGCCATGGCTGCCTGCCCAGCGCTCCAGCTCGGAGAGCCCCATCCCCAGGAGGGGCTGTTCGCTCACGGCCAGTTCAGGATGCCGTGGCCGAGCTTCCACTCCACCGCCAGCAGGGCGATGAAGCCCAACATGGCGATACGCCCATGGAGGGTTTCGTTGGGGCGATGGAAGCCCCAACGCGGAATGCGGCGAACGGGAACCGGTGTGGAGGTCACGCCGGCTGCAACGGAATCACTCATCACTCAGCAACCCCTCTTCCTGCAGACCCTCAAGGGCAGCGGGATCGGCGATCAGCTCCTCCTCGAGCCCCTCCTCCTGGCCGGGACGGGTGAAGGCAGCAAAGCCACTGGCGCTGGCCTCGATGCCATGGCGGCTGCGGGTGGCCTCGAGATCCTCCTCGGAAGGATCATCGAGAACGGCGGCGGAGGCGGAAGGCGCCGGCATCTCCACCGTGTAGTCGGGCCGGAGATTGGGGGTGCGGCGATAACCGCTGGCCTCCTCCTCGAGGATGTCGGGATGGGGCCCCGCCTCCGCCCGCAGCTCCTCCTCAAAACCACTGAAGCCGGTGCCGGCAGGAATCAAGCGACCGATGATCACGTTCTCCTTGAGACCGCGGAGCCAGTCGCTCTTGCCTTCGATCGCCGCTTCCGTGAGCACCCGGGTGGTCTCCTGGAAGGAGGCTGCCGAGATGAAGCTGTCAGTATTGAGGGAGGCCTTGGTGATCCCCAGCAGCACCGGCGTGAACTCGGCAGGAGCACCTCCGGTGATGGCCATGGCGGAATTACCCTGCTCCACCTGGCGCAGTTCGATCAGCTCACCCGGCAGCAGGGTGGTGTCACCAGCATCCTCAATACGCACCTTGCTCGTCATCTGACGAACAATCACCTCGATGTGCTTGTCATCGATGGAAACGCCCTGGGATTTGTAGACGTTCTGCACTTCCTGCACCATCCGGAACTGCAGCTTGGAGATGGCTTCTTGGGCCGCCTCCATGGTGGGCTTGCGACTGCGCAGATCCTCGAAGAAGCATTCCAGGAGCTCGTGGGGGTTGATCGGACCATCGGTGAGCATCTCACCGGCGCGCACCTGCTGGTCATCGCTGACCATCACGTTGCGGCCCAGCAGGATCGGATAATCGGTTTCGGTCTCGTCGCCCTCCTTCACCACAACGGTGATCGAGTCATCGTCCTCACCCTGCTTGATCTGCACGGTGCCTGCCTTGCGACAGAGCACGGCGGATTCCCGCGGCCGGCGGGCTTCCAGCAGTTCTTCGATGCGGGGCAGACCCTGCACGATGTCACCGGTCTTCTGGCGTTCGAACACCAGCAGGGCCAGACCATCCCCCCGTTGCACCAGCTCTCCGTCGCGCACGTGGAGAACGGAATCGGGGGAAACCATGTAGGGCCGACCGACGCGCACCGTGATCGAATTGGCGTCGATGGCCTCCACCTGGCCGCAGCAAGGGGCGGGGACACCCTCGGCCAGCAGATCACCATCCACCACCCGATCGGCGAGTTTGACGGTGGCCTTGGCAGAACCAAGATCGATCCGGCGGGTGTCGTCGGCGCGCTCGACGATCAGACGACGGATCGGTTCACCGGGAATGGCCTCCGGCAGCTGAACAAAGCCGTTCTCCTTGCAGAGGATCTGGGTGGTGGCCACCACATCACCGCGCTTCACCGTGTCGCCATCTTCCACCTGCAGCTCGGTGTGGGTGGAGCCATGGCTGGCGTCGGAGAGAGTATCGCGACGCACCAGCAGGGTTTCGAGAATCACCAGCTGGAGACGGTCCTGGGTCTTGGCACGCTTGTCAGGCACGGACTCCACGTCCACCGTCATCTGGGGAGTGGTGTCGAACGTTTCGAGAATCAGCTGGGTGCGCAGCAATTCCACCCCTTCCACCGACTTGATCAGTTCCCCGTCCTTGAAGGTGAGGCGCTGAGTGGCCTTCAAGCCGAGCGAGGGGCCCCCGTTCTGCTTGACGGAACCGAGCTCGGGCACCTGGGCCTCATCGGGAATGGTGTATTCCTCCACGGGACGCAGCAGTAGCGCTCCTCCCTCCGGCGTGTCCACGGCCTCCACGAAGACCATGGCCTCGCGGGTGATGCCGGGTGCAATCTCCTCGCCGGGATTCACCATGCGGCCTTCACCGCTGTAACGGGAAAGCACCTTGCTGTCGGAAATGAGATGCATTTCGCCGGAGCGAACAATGATCTCGCGCAGGATGTCGTTCTTCTGGGTGACCGTAACGATTCCGGCGGTCTGGCTGAAGATGTCCTTCACCACTTCGGTCCCGGCCTCGATCCACTGACCGTCCTCAATCATCAACAGGGAGATGTCCTTGTTGATCTCATGGGTTTCCTGGGGAATCCAGAGCAGGGTGCCCCCCTTGCTGACCTCGTAGCCGTGCTTCGCGGAACGGGCTTTCTTGATCGCCAGTCCGGGGGCGAAGCGCACGATGCCGCCGGTCTGGGTGCGGAAACGGTCGTCAGCCAACTCGGCGATCACCTCACCGGCGCCGATCTTGCTGCCGGGCGCGGTCTTGAGCAGGTAACGGGCATCGTCCCTGCCATCCAGATGCCAGATCTCGCCGGAATGGGTGGATTCGCCCACCAGCCGGCAATCCTTGAGGGTGAGGCTGGCGGTGACAATCTGAACCTCCCGCGAATCCCCGGCCGACTCCCGCAGCCGCACGGCCCCGCCGTATTCGCTCACCAGGCGGCTTTCCGCGAGCACGTCGCCGACCGTGACAGCCTTGCTGCCCTCCACCACGGGCTGGGCATTGGGGGGAAGGTTGTAAACGTCGCCGCTGAGCACCCACAGCCGACCGAGGCGCTGGGCTTTATGGGTGATGTTGCCCTGCCGGTCGGTGACCTCACGGGGCTGAATCACATCCTCGAAGCGCACCTGACCTGCGAGGTCGCAGATGACATCTTTCGTGGCCTTTTCAACGCTCTTCTTCACCTGAGCGCCGGAGGATATCTGGGCCAGCATGATGTCGGCCGGCACGGAATCACCGCTGTTCACAAACAGGATGGAACCGGAAGTGATGCTCAGCTTCTGGGTCTTGCCTTTGCCGGAGGGTTTGAGTTCGAGGCCGAAATCGGTTTCCGCCAGCAGGGCCTCGACCCCATGGGGGGTGCGGTGGGCACGAACACGGGCCTTGGCGTCAAACTCCACCGTTCCCTCCACCAGGGAACGCACCACGCCGGTTTCTGCCGTGGACACACCGCCGGTGTGGAAGGTGCGCATCGTGAGCTGAGTTCCGGGCTCCCCGATCGACTGGGCGGCGATGATGCCGACGGCCTCCCCCAGATCCACCAGTTCGTTGTGGGCGAGGGCCCAGCCATAACACTTGCGGCAGACCGAGCGGGAGGCCTCGCAGGTGAGCGGCGATCGGACCACAACAGTGGTGATGCCCGCCGCTTCGATGGCGCGCGAAAGGGGATCGTCGATCTCGCCGTCGCGATCCACGATCACGGTGCCATCGGCGGTTTCCACACGCTCGGCCGCAAGGCGGCCGATCAGCTTGCTGGCAAAGCGGCCCTTTTCATCGGCATCGATCGGAATGCCGCGGGTGGTACCGCAGTCCTCCTCCCGCACGATCACGTCCTGGGCCACGTCCACCAGACGGCGGGTCAGATACCCCGAGTCAGCCGTACGCAGAGCCGTGTCCACCAGGCCCTTGCGGGCGCCGTAGGAAGAGATCACGTACTCGGTGACGGTGAGCCCCTCGCGGAAGTTGGTGCGGATCGGCAGGTCGATGATCTCCCCCTGGGGGTTGGCCATCAGACCGCGCATGCCCACCAACTGCCTGACCTGGGACATGTTGCCCCGGGCGCCGGAGTTGGCCATCATCCACACCGAATTGAGTGGATCGTTGTCGTTGAAGTTGCGGCGCACTGCCGCCACCAGACGCTCGTTGGTCTCGGTCCAGGTGTCGATCACCTTGGTGTGCCGCTCCACCTCAGTGATCTCACCGAGGCGATAACGCTCCTCGGTCTCGGTGATCTGCTGCTCCGCCTCCTCCAGCAGGGCAGCCTTGTCGCCCGGGATCCGCAGATCATCCACGGAGATGGAAACGGCGGCCTGGGTGGCGTAATGAAAGCCGAGATCCTTCAGCTCGTCGGCCATGGCCGCAGTGGCGGCCGTGCCGTGGTGCTTGTAAGCCCAGGAGACGAGGTTGCGCAGCGCCCGCTTGTCGATCACCCGGTTCCGGAACGGCGGCGCCTGCTTGCTCAGCGGCGCGGAGCCATTGATCGGGGTTTCCACAGGGGGCTCAATGGCGGCCTTGCTGGCTTTCTTGCTGGACTTCTTGGCGGGGGTGGCGGTCATGACGGCGCGCGAGCGGAAGGCGGAAAGGGTTGGGAAGGGAAAGGCCGGAACTCAGGCGGCGATCAGGCGGAAGCGACGGCGTCGATGATCACGCGATTGATCACAACGCGACCCACGGTGGTCAACAGATACCGGCTGATCAGGGCACCATCCTCATCGAAACGGTCGCGGCGGAACTTCCACTGTTCAACACGGGTGCCGTCGCTGAGGGTTTCGCTCTTCTGGGGTTCGCGATCCTCATCTTCGCTGTCCACCTCGCCTTGGAAGCGGACCCAGATCCAGTCATGCAGCTTGAGGCCGGTGATCTGTTTGTCGTCAAAGGCGGAAAGCACATCGTCCAGACCGGCGAAGGTGCGACTGCGGTCCCCGAATTCCGGCATGACCTTGTCCCGTTCGATCGCAGTCAGGTAATAGGCACCGAGCACCATGTCCTGGGAGGGGGTGATGATCGGCTCCCCGGTGGCCGGAGAAAGAATGTTGTTGCTGGCCAACATCAGCATCCGGGCCTCCGTCTGCGCCTCGATCGCCAGAGGGACATGGACGGCCATCTGGTCACCGTCGAAGTCGGCGTTGAAGGCCGGGCACACCAGCGGGTGCAGCTGGATGGCGCGCCCGTCCACCAGCTTGGGCTCGAAGGCCTGAATACCGAGCCGGTGCAGGGTCGGAGCACGGTTGAGCAGGATCGGGTGACCTTCGATCACCTCCTGAAGCACCTGCATCACCTCATCATCGGCGCGCTGAATCAGCTTCTTGGCCGCCTTGATGTTGTTGACGATGTTCTGGCGGATCAGGCGATGGATCACGAACGGCTGAAAGAGCTCGATCGCCATTTCCTTGGGCAGACCGCACTGATGCATCTTCAGCTTCGGACCCACCACGATCACGGAACGACCGGAGTAGTCGACCCGCTTGCCGAGCAGGTTCTGACGGAAGCGACCCTGCTTGCCTTCGATGATGTCGCTGAGGGACTTGAGGGCCCGGTTGTTGGCCCCCACCACCGTGCGACCGCGGCGACCGTTATCGATCAGCGCATCGACGGCCTCCTGCAACATCCGCTTTTCATTGCGGACGATGATTTCAGGAGCGAGGATCTCCTGCAGACGGGCAAGACGGTTGTTCCGGTTGATCACCCTCCGGTAGAGATCGTTCAGATCGCTGGTGGCGAAACGGCCCCCGTCGAGCTGCACCATCGGCCGCAAATCGGGGGGAATCACCGGAATCACATCCAGAACCATCCACTCAGGACGGGCGCTGGTGGCGATGAAGTTGTCGATCACCCGCAGGCGCTTGATCAGCTTGGCCCGCTTCTGCCCTTTGCTGGCACTGATGTCTTCCCGAAGTTGCTCCGCAATTTCGTTGAGCTCAAGATCCTCAAGAAGCTGCTTCAGAGCTTCGGCACCGATGCCCACCTGGGGTTCGTTCTCGATCTCGGAATCTTCGGCGAAGATCTGATCTTCGATCTCCAGCCATTCATCCTCGGTCAGGAGTTGCTTGTAAACCAGGTCCTTATGGTCGCCTGGGTCAAGAACCACATAGCAGTTGAAGTAGACGATCTGCTCCACATCCCGCAGGGGCATGTCCAGCAGAATGGCCACGTAGCTGGGGATTCCCTTCAGGTACCAGACATGGGATACCGGGGCGGCCAGCTTGATGAAGCCCATGCGGTGACGACGCACCCGGCTCTCGGTGACCTCCACGCCGCAGCGCTCGCAGACGATGCCGCGGTGCCGCACCCGCTTGTACTTGCCGCAGTGGCATTCCCAGTCCTTGGAAGGGCCGAAGATCTTCTCGCAGAAGAGCCCGTCCATCTCAGGCTTGAGAGTCCGGTAGTTGATGGTCTCGGGCTTGGTGACCTCACCGACCACCTGACCGTTGGGGAGGGTGCGCTGTCCCCACTGCATGATCCGCTCGGGTGAAGCGAGCGTGATCTTGACGTAGTCGAAGTGGTTTTCGGTGCGGAGGTTGCTGTTGGACATTGAAGTGTGGCGCGCGGAGATCGAAGAGGAAAGAGAAAATCAGCGATCAGTCGTCGTCGTAATCCGCGACGCCGAGGGACTCGTAGGTGGGACGGCTGGGGGTACTGCGGCGGGGGTTGACGTCCTGCATGAGGTCGACTTCCTCGCCGGCATCGGTGTAGACCGCGATGTCCAGCCCCAGGGACTGAAGTTCCCGCATCAGCACCTTGAACGATTCGGGGGTGCCGGGACGGGGAATCGGCTTGCCCTTGACGATGGCGTTGAGGGCCTCGTTGCGGCCCTGCATGTCGTCGGACTTGACCGTGAGCAGCTCCTGCAGCGTGTAGGCGGCGCCGTAGGCCTCGAGAGCCCACACCTCCATCTCACCGAGACGCTGGCCGCCCTGCTGGGCCTTGCCCCCGAGCGGTTGCTGGGTGACCAGGGAGTAGGGGCCGGTGGAGCGGGCGTGGATCTTGTCGTCCACCAGGTGCACCAGCTTGAGGATGTGGGCATAGCCCACAGTGACCGGTTGGTCGAAGGGTTCGCCGCTGCGGCCATCGATCAGCTGGATCTTGCCGGGATTCTCGGGGTCATAGACCCAGTCCTTGCCGGGTTGCTTGGCAGCTTCCTCGAGGTAGGCCTGCACCGTCTGCTTCGACTTTTCAGCGCCGTGCATCTCATCGAACGGCACCACCTTCACCCGGCAGCCGAGGTGGGAGGAGGCCCAGCCCATCAGACATTCGAACACCTGGCCCACATTCATCCGGCTCGGTACGCCGAGAGGATTGAGCACGATGTCGATCGGGGTGCCATCCGGCAGGTACGGCATGTCCTCCCGAGGAAGAATGCGGCTGATGATGCCCTTGTTGCCGTGACGGCCGGCCATCTTGTCGCCCACCTGGATCTTGCGCCGCTGGGCCACATAGACCCGCACCACCATGTTGGCGCCCGGCGGCAGTTCATCGCCCTGCTCCCGGGTATAGATACGCACGTCGACCACCCGTCCCCGCTCGGTGCTGGGTACCCGCAGCGAGTTGTCACGCACATCGCGGGCTTTCTCCCCGAAGATGGCGCGCAGCAGCTTCTCCTCAGGGGGCTGGTCTGATTCTCCCTTGGGGGTCACCTTGCCCACCAGGATGTCGCCGCTCTCCACATAGGCACCGATGCGGATGATGCCCATCTCATCAAGGTTGCCGAGGCTTTCTTCAGCAACGTTGGGGATCTCGCGGGTGATCTCTTCAGGGCCGAGCTTGGTCTGACGAGCCTCAATCTCATACTTCTCGATGTGCACCGAGGTGTAGAGGTCGTCCTGAACAAGGCGCTCGCTCACCAGGATGGCGTCTTCGTAGTTGTAACCCTCCCAGGGCATGTACGCGATCAGCACGTTCTGCCCCAGCGCGATCTCTCCGCCTTCACAGGCGGAGCCGTTGGCCAGAACCTGGCCGGCGATCACCTGATCGCCCTGCTTCACGATCGGGCGCTGGTTGAGGCAGGTGTCCTGGTTGGAGCGCTGATATTTCTGGAGAAAATGGGTGTGGTCCGTACCCTGCTCATCTCGAATCACGATGGCGGTGGCATCCACGAAGGTGACCGTGCCGTTCACGCGGGTGATCGGCACCATGCCGGAGTCGCGGGCCACCTGGGTTTCCAGACCGGTGCCCACCAGAGGACGCTCAGGACGGAGCAGGGGCACCGCCTGACGCTGCATGTTCGAACCCATCAGGGCCCGGTTGGCGTCGTCATGCTCCAGGAAGGGAATCAGGGAGGTGGCCACGGAGATCACCTGCACCGGAGACAGCTGGACATAGTCCACCTGTTCCGGGGGCACCTTTTCGAAATCCTGGCGATAGCGCACAGGCACAAGGTCTGCGGTGATCCGACCTTCGGAATCGGTGGCCACGTCGCCGGGAGCCACCCGGCACTCATCCTCGAGATCGGCCGAGAGATAGATCGGGTTGCCCTGCTTGAGGACGATGCCGTTCTCCACCCGCCAGAAGGGGGTTTCGATGAATCCGTACTCATTCACCCGGGCATGGGTGGCAAGGGAGCCGATCAGTCCTGCATTCGGACCCTCCGGGGTCTCGATCGGGCAGATGCGGCCGTAGTGGGAGGGGTGGATGTCACGCACGGCGAAACCGGCGCGTTCCCGGGTCAGACCACCAGGACCGAGGGCGCTGATCCGGCGCTTGTGGGTCAGCTCGGCCAGGGGATTGGTCTGGTCCATGAACTGGCTCAGCTGGCTGGAGCCGAAGAACTCCTTGATCGCTGCCACCAGCGGCTTGGGGTTGACCAACTGCGCCGGGGTGAGGGATTCGGTCTCACCGACCGTCATCCTTTCCTTAATGATGCGCTCAAGCCGGTTGAGGCCCACCCGCACCTGGTTCTGGAGGAGTTCCCCCACGGAACGAACCCGACGGTTGCCGAGATGATCGATGTCATCCAGGCTGGCGCCGCCGACGTCGAGCTCCAGATTGATCAGGTAATCAATCGTGGAAAGAACATCCTCAGGAGTGAGGGTGCGAACGGCATCGGGAATCGTGAGGCGCAGCTTCTTGTTGATCTTGTAGCGGCCCACACGACCGAGGTCGTAGCGCTTCGGATCGAAGAAGCGGCTGTGCAGCAGCTGCTGGCCTCCACTGACGGAAGGGGGTTCACCCGGGCGGAGTTTCTTGTAAAGCTCCAGCAGCGCCTGATCCTCGGAAGAGATGCCTTCGTCGTTGGCCGCTTCGATCGACTTCTGGTAGTACTCAGGGTGGCGCAGCTTATCGAGAACGTCGTTGTCTGACAGGCCGATCGCCCGCATCAGCACGTGGGCATTGATCTTGCGGGTCTTGTCGACCCGGACATGCAGCAGGTCGTTCTTGTCAGTTTCAAACTTCAACCAGGCCCCACGGTTGGGAATCAGGCTGGCATTGAAGGTTTTACGGCCGTTCTTATCCTGCTCATCCTTGAAATAAACGCCGGGGGATCGCACGATCTGGTTCACGATCACGCGTTCAGCACCATTGATGATGAAGGTGCCGCGCTCGGTCATCAGAGGCAGCTCTCCGATGAAAACCTCCTGCTCCTTGATCTCGCCGGTCTCCTTGTTGACCAGGCGGCAGGTGACGTACATCTGCGAAGCGAAGGTGGCATCGCGCCTTTTCGCCTCTTCCACATCGTGGCGGGGCCGCTTCAGGCGGTACTCGCTACCGATGAAATGGAGCTCCAGCTTGCCGGTGTAGTCGGTGATCGGCGAGAAGCTGTCGAGTTCCTCGATCAGGCCCTTCTCCAGGAACCATTTGAAGCTCGCCCTCTGTACCTCCACCAGATCGGGCAGGTAAGTGACGGTCTTGGCGACCTGGATCGCGCTGCTCATGCGGTGAACCTGCAGGAACGGGTGGGACGACGGGGACCTGGAAACGGAATCCAACGGCAAGCGGGCACGGCTCGGTGCCCACAGGAACAGGCGCAACGACCGACACCGAATCCCTGTAGCCAGGGATTGCAGGCGTGGTCCTGCGCCTATTGGGCCCGCGGAAAGGCGAGCGACTCATTGAGGGGCAGCAGAACTGCCGTGATCGCGGGTACCGTGGTGGACAAGGGGAGCGCTTCCGCTTCCAGGCCAATGAATCATCATACAGTGTGAAGGGTCAGGCCGAACAGCTTCGCTGCATTGGCACTGCTGGTATGGGCCACTTCTGCCAGGCTTTCGCCCCGAAGCTGCGCCACCTTCTCTGCCACAGCCGCCACATAGGCAGGCTCATTGCGCTTGCCGCGTCGCGGCACCGGGGCCAGGAACGGGCAGTCGGTCTCCACCAGATAGCGGTCGGCGGGCACCTGGCGGGCACAGGAATGGGTGGGTTCCGCCTTGGGGAACGTGACGGTGCCGCTGAAACTGATGAACAGGCCCAGATCCAGAAAGGCCTCCATCTCCTCGGGGGTCCCGCCCCAGCAATGCATCACCCCTCGCGGACATTGGCCGCGCTCGGCGCGCTGGCGCAGCTCCGCCAGCATCGGCTCCGCCGCATCGCGGCAGTGAATGATCACGGGCAGATCGAGCTCCACCGCCAGATCCAGCTGGGGGCGGAGCACCGTGAGCTGCTCCTCGAGATTGCTGACCCGGAACAGATCCAGACCCAGCTCCCCGATCGCCACCACCCGCCCATCGGCACCGGCCGCCTGACGCAGCACCTCGGCTGAATCGGCCTGCCAGTGGGCGGTGTCGAGGGGATGGACCCCCACGGAATACCGCATCTCCGGGAAGCGATCGGCCAATGCCCGGATCGCCGGAATCTCGGCCGGCTCCACGCAGGCATGCACGAGAGCCGCCACGCCGGCCTCCCGCCAGCGCGCGGCGACCTCGTCAAGGTCCTCGTCGAAATTGCGAAAGACGATATGGCAATGAGAATCCACCAGCGGAGCCAGCCGCCCCACGCTGGGGTCAGCTTCGCTGGTGGAGACAGAAGGATTCATGGACGGCAGGCAATGCCGCCATTGTGGCGAGCGGTCAGGCGCCGGCGGCCGTGGGCTCGAGCACCTTCTTGACGGCGGCACTGAGGCGCGATTTCTGATTGGCGCCGGTATTCCGGTGCACCACCCCCACCTTCACCGCCTTGTCGATCTTGCTGAACGCAGCGCTCATGCTGGCTTCCACAGCCGACTTGGCATCGGCACCGGGCTCCTGGCTGTAGGCGGTGCAGGCCGTGAAGCAGCGCTTCATCAGGGTGCGCAGGGCCGACTTGTAGGTGCGGTTGCGGAGGCGGTTGCGCTCGGCGATTTCAATGCGCTTCTTCGACGACTTGTTATTGGCCACAGTGCGGCGCTGACACGGCAAACGAAGATCCTACCCCCTGACCCCTACTTCCCCTTCCCGGCGGGACGACAGCACCAGGACGACGGGTCGGGTTCTAGCGTCGGGCCGTGGTTCTGCCAGCTTCGCCTTGGTCGCGTCGAGCCCTGCCCCCACAACCCTTGCCATCGCGTGTCTGCGCGATCCAGGCCTGGCGAGCGATCGCCTGGAAGCGATCGCCGCCCGTACCGGTGATGGCCAGATGCGTGAACAGGAAGAGCGGGTGATCGCCATCCTGGATCAGGTGCGACGCCAGGGCGACCAGGCCCTGATCGAGCTCACGCAACGCTTCGATGGGGTGCGTCCCGACCCGCTGCTGATTCCGGCGGAACGCCTGCGGGAGGCCTGGGAGAGCACCACCCCCGCGCTGCGGCAGGCCCTGGAGCTGGCCCATGCCCGCATCCTCGACTTCCATCAACGCCAGCTGCCTGCCGACCTGGCGGTCACCGGCCCCCACGGCGAATCGCTCGGGCGCCGCTGGCGGCCGGTGGAACGGGCCGGGCTCTATGTGCCCGGCGGCCGGGCGGCCTATCCCAGCACCGTGCTGATGAACGCCGTTCCGGCCCAGGTGGCGGGGGTGGAACGGCTGGTGATGGTGACGCCGCCAGGGCCAGGGGGGGAACCCAGTCCGATCGTCCTCGCCGCGGCCCACCTCGCCGGCGTGCAGGAGGTCTTTCGCGTCGGCGGTGCCCAGGCGATCGGCGCCCTCGCCTACGGAACCGAGTCCATTCCCCGGGTGGATGTGATCTCCGGGCCCGGCAACCTCTACGTGACCCTGGCCAAGAAAGCTGTCTACGGCCGTGTGGGCATCGACTCCCTGGCCGGCCCCAGTGAGGTGCTGGTGATCGCCGACCACACCGCCCGCGCCGATCAGGTGGCCGCCGACCTGATGGCCCAGGCCGAACACGACCCCCTGGCGGCGGCCATCCTGATCACCACCAGCGAAGAGCTGGCGGCAGCGGTGCCGGCGGCGATCGAGGCCCAGCTGCACCAGCACCCCCGCGCCGCCATCACCCGCCAGGCCCTCAACGACTGGGGCCTGATCGTGATCTGCCCCGACCTGATCGAGGCGGCGCGGCTGAGCGACCGCTTCGCCCCGGAACACCTCGAGTTGCTGGTGGAGGAACCGGAGCCCCTGGCCGATCGGATCCGCCACGCAGGGGCGATTTTCCTGGGCCCGTTCAGTCCCGAAGCCGTGGGCGACTACCTGGCCGGTCCCAACCACACTCTGCCCACCTCAGGCACGGCCCGCTTCGCCGGAGCCCTCTGCGTGGAAACCTTCCTGCGCCACACCAGCCTGATTCAGTTCAACCAGGCCGCCCTCACCGCCACCGGTGCCGCCGTGGTGACCCTCGCGGAAAGCGAGGGTCTGCACAGCCACGCGGAATCGGTGCGGCGCCGGTTGGCCTGAGGCTCAGCGCTTCACCAGATCGCGCACCCCCGGCACCCCGTCGACGATCTCGCCCACCAGCACCTGGTCGGTGAGGCCGACGAAGAGGCCGTTCTCGAGCACGCCGGGAACATTGTTGATCTCCTTCTCCAGGGTCGCCGGATCGGCGATGCCCCCTTCGAATTTCACATCCAGCACCAGGTTGCCCTGATCGGTCACCACAGGGCCGGCCTTACGCACAGCCATGCGCAGCTCGGCGGCGCCGCCCATGCCGGCCAGCTCGCCCTTCACCTGGCGCCAGGCCCCGGGAAGCACCTCCACCGGCAGCAGGAAGCCGAGGTTGAGGCGTTCCACGAGCTTGGTGGAATCCACCACCACCACAAAGCGATCGGCGCGGCGGGCCACCAGCTTCTCCTGCACATGGCAGGCCCCGCCGCCCTTGATCAGGCCGAAGGAGGGATCCACCTCATCAGCGCCGTCAATGGCGAGATCAATGCGATCGATGGCATTCAGGCTCTTGAGCGGGATGCCCAGTTCGGCGGCCAGCACCTCGCCCTGAAAGGAGGTGGTGACACCCACGATGTCGTGGAGTTCACCGCTGCGGAGCTTCTGGCCCAGGGCCTGGATCATCAGGGCGGCGGTGGAACCGGAACCGAGGCCCACCACCATGCCGTCACGGATCTGCTCCACAGCGGCCTCCGCCACCGCCTGCTTCATCCGGTCCTGCAGATCCGTCATCGCGTCCTTCGCATGGGAGAGGCCCGTGACCGTAGCAAGGGTCACGGGCCTCAGCTCAGCCGGGCGCTGGCTCAGCCGGGGGTCGGCAGGGCAGCCGGGCGGATCGAAAGCTGGAGCTCCCGCTGGCCGCGCAGCACCCGCAGGGCCAGCGGCTGACCGACTTCGGCTCGCTCCACCTGCTGCAGCAGCGCCGCAGGCGTCTTCACCGTCTGTTCGGCCACACTCACCACGAGGTCACCGCGCTTGAGACCTGCCTTCTCGGCAGGGCTCTCGGGCAGAACCCGCTGCACGAGCGCCCCATCCCGCTCCGGCAACTGCAGCAGAGCATCGGGATCGCGGTTGTTGTCGCGGGCGACACGGGCCGTGAGCGGCACCAGCTGCAGACCCAGGTAGGGGTGCACCACCTTGCCGCCATCGGCGAGCTGGGAGGCGACCCGCTTGGCCAGGTTGATCGGGATGGCGAAGCCGAGGCCGGCGCCCGGCCCGGAACGCACCAGCGTGTTGATGCCGATCACCTCGCCAGACGAATTGATCAGCGGACCGCCGGAATTGCCCGGATTGATGGCGGCATCGGTCTGGATCAGATCGAGACGCTTATCGGAGAAGCCCAGGCTGTTGATGTCGCGATGCAGGCTGCTGACGATGCCCAGGGTCACGGTGCGCTCCAATCCGTAGGGGCTGCCCAGGGCAATGGCCCAGTCGCCCACCTCCAGGGCTTCCGAATCTCCGAGCGGGGCCGCCCGCAGTTCGCCGCCCTCGCGGGGGATCCTCACGACCGCGAGATCGGTGACGGAATCAGCTCCCACCACCTTTCCATCCACCTGCCGACCATCAGCAAAGGTGACGGCCACGGAATCCACCTGATCCACCACATGGGCGTTGGTGAGCACCAGACCCTTGGCGGCATCGATCACCACCCCGGAGCCCTGGCCACGCTCCCGCATGGAGCCGGAGGGATCGCCGAACAGGTCGCGAAGCAGGGGATCCAGCATCGCCGGATCGAAGGGCTGACGCGCCACATCACGCTCTGTGTCGATCCGCACCACGGCGGGTCCGACCCGACGGGCGGCATCGGCCACAAAGCTGTGCCCCCCCAGGCCCTGGAGCAGGGCGGCAGTGGAGCTGGAGCCTGAGGTGGAAGTGGAAGGAGGAGCCTGAACGACGTCCGCCGCCCGGACGGGCTGGGGACGCACCAGGCTGCCCAGAACCAGAAGGGGCAGCAGCAGCACCGGCAGCAGGCGCCGCAGCAGAGCCCGACGGAGATGTTTCAGCGGAGGCAGTTCAGAGGCCTGAATCGAAACTAAGGGGATCGGGTCTTTCCCAGCGCAGGAGCCGATGTCGGATTTCCCCCTCCCTGCCGAGTTCGAGCAGCCGACCGCCCGGATCCTGGGCCCGGTCCAGTGGACAGGGCTGAACAGGGCCGAAGGAGCGGAGGGTGGAAGGACACCCCAGCAGCGGCAGCTCGGGACGACCGGGGAGCGCCCCCTGCCAATGCTGGTGGATGTGACCGAAGACCACCGCCTTCACCCAGGGGCTGAAACGCAGCAGCTCGAGCAGGGCTTCCCCATCCCGCAGATGGATCGCATCCATGCCGGGATCCCCGATCGGCATGGGCGGATGGTGGAGCGCCACAAGCACGGGCTGCGCCACGGCGGCGAGCTGCCGCTGAGCCCAGGCGAGCTGACGAGCACCGATCCAACCGGCCGCCTGGGCGGCGCGGTGGCTGTCGAGCAGCAGCAGCCTCCAGTTGCCCAGGGGCACCAGAGCAGGGGCGATCACCGCGCTTCGACCGAGAACGGCGCGCAGCAACTGGGGATGGTCATGGTTCCCCGGCAGCAGAGCCACCGGCAGGGGCCAGGCCTCCAGCAGGGTCCGCAGGCCGACGTAGCCGCCCCAGCTTTCGTCCTGACAGAGATCACCGCTGATCAGCAGCAGATCCGGAGGCTGCCCGCTGGCGCGTAGCTGACGATCCGCGGTAACCAGCGCATGGCGCAGCAGCGGCAGTGAGGGATAACCAGCACAGAGGCCCTGGGGATCAGCCAGGAGATGGGGATCGCTGAGCTGGAGGATGCGGTTTCCCATCGGCCAAGCATCGCCGGATCGGCACAGCCTGCAGCGTTGTGATCCAGCCGGCCTAAGTTTGACAATTCTGCGCAGTCTCCGGCATGGCCACCATTCCCCCTGGCAGCCGACAGACCTGCCGTCTCTGCCAGGTGGAGATCCAGGGCATGGTCGGTGGCAACGATCTGGTTCATTTCAGCCAGGGAGCCCCCGGCAGCCGGGCCAAGCTCTGGGCTCGGGTCTGCCAGTACCTGAAAACCCCGGAACAATGCGCCCAGTGCCTCAACCAGGACCCCGCCCAGCGGGGGGTGGTGAGCAGCAGTGATTACTACCTGGAAGCCCCGGTGCTGGAGCTGGGATCGCCGGAGGGCAATCCTCTAGGGTGAGGAGATGCCCGCCGGGCAGACCCCATGGTTTCGGACTCCGCCACGTCGGTTCCACCGACTGCAGCGGCGCAGTTCGAGATCGGGGGCAGTTCCACGACTGCAGCCACCGGCGGGTAGACCCGCCCTGCAGACCAACGCCTTGCCCCATCCCCTCGCCGACGCGCTTGAAACCCTGGCCCAGCAGGTGGGTGCAACGGTGGGATTCGGGGTCCAGGCCGTGCAAGTGCTCACCAATCGCATTCCGATGACCGTGCAGATCTTTGTGCAACGGGCCGACGGAACCGATGTAAGCCTGGACGAATGTGCCGCCTTCAGTGCTCCCCTCGGGGAGGCCATCGATGCGGCTGAACTGCTCACCATGCCCTACGTGCTGGAAGTGAGCAGCCCCGGGATCGGAGAGGAGCTCTGTTCCGACCGAGACTTCACCAGTTTCCGCGGATTCCCGGTGGAAGTTGTGAGCAGGGATGCCGCCAAGGCCCTCGAAGGCCTGCTGCTCGGCCGCGACGAGCAGGCGGTGCTGCTCAACCTGCGGGGCCGCACCGTGCGGATCCCCCGGGATCAGGTTCTGGCGGTACGCCTGGTCAATCCGGGCGGTTCCGCCTGAGCTTTCCCCGCCACCTTCCCTTTCCCTTTCCCCTGCCCATCCTCAGCCCATGGCCCTGGTTCTGCTGCCCGGTCTGAACAACCTGATCGAGGACATCAGCGAAGAGAAGAAGCTTCCTCCCCAGGTGGTCGAGGCAGCCCTTCGCGAGGCCCTGCTCAAGGGCTATGAGCGCTATCGCCGCACCCTGTATCTAGGCATCAGCGAAGACCCGTTCGAGGAGGACTACTTCTCCAACTTCGACGTGGCGCTCGACCTGGAGGAAGAGGGCTATCGGGTGCTGGCCAGCAAGATCATCGTGGAGGAAGTCGAGAGCGACGACCACCAGATCGCCATCGAGGAAGTGCGTCAGGTGGCGGAGGACGCCCAGACCGGCGACACGGTGGTGCTGGATGTCACCCCCGAGAAGGACGACTTCGGCCGCATGGCCGCCGCCACCACCAAGCAGGTGCTGGCCCAGAAGCTGCGCGACCAGCAGCGCCGCATGATCCAGGAGGAATTCGCCGATCTGGAGGATCCCGTGCTCACCGCCCGGGTGATCCGTTTTGAACGCCAGAGCGTGATCATGGGCGTGAGCAGCGGCCTGGGACGGCCGGAGGTGGAGGCGGAGCTGCCCCGCCGCGACCAGCTGCCCAACGACAACTACCGCGCCAATGCCACCTTCAAGGTGTTCCTCAAGGAGGTGAGTGAGGTGCCGCGGCGGGGGCCCCAGCTGTTCATCAGCCGCGCCAATGCCGGCCTGGTGGTGTACCTGTTCGAGAACGAGGTACCGGAGATCCAGGAGGGTTCCGTGCGGATTGTGGCGGTGGCACGCGAGGCCAATCCTCCCAGCCGTTCGGTCGGTCCGCGCACCAAGGTGGCCGTCGACAGCGTCGAGCGGGAAGTGGACCCCGTGGGCGCCTGTATCGGTGCCCGGGGTTCCCGGATCCAACAGGTGGTCAACGAGCTTCGGGGCGAAAAAATCGATGTGATCCGCTGGTCCCCCGATCCCGGCCAATACATCGCCAACTCCCTCAGTCCCGCGAGAGTTGAACTGGTGCGTCTGGTGGATCCGGAGGGACACCATGCCCACGTCCTGGTCCCCCCCGATCAACTGAGCCTCGCCATCGGTCGCGAGGGCCAGAACGTGCGCCTGGCCGCCCGATTGACCGGCTGGAAGATCGACATCAAGAACGCCCAGGAATATGACCAGTCCCGGGAAGATGAGGTGGTGGCCGGCCTGATCGCCCACCGCCAGGAGGAGGAGGCCCTGCAGGCCGAAGCGGAAGCCCGCCTGGCGGCCGAACAGGCAGCCAGGGCCGAAGAGGACGCCCGGCTGCGGGAGCTCTATCCGCTGCCTGAGGACGACGAGGGATACGCCGAAGAGGCGATCTACGACGAAGCCGACGAAGCGTCAGGCGACGTCGAGGCTCCGGCCGAAGCGGAAGCTCCGGCCGACGATGCCAGCGAGGATGGGGCCCGGTAATGGGCACCGAAGAGCAGCGCCCCGTGCTTCGGCGCTGTGTGGCCTGTCGGAACCTGCTGGATCGCCGCCTGCTCTGGCGGGTGATCCGCCAGGCCGATGGCACGATCTCACTGGATCTGGGGATGGGCCGTTCGGCCTATGTCTGTCCTGAGCGGAACTGCCTGGAGGAAGCCCGCCGCCGCAAACGCCTGCAACGCTCCCTGCGCTGTCAGGTTGCGGATTCCATCATCGCCACCCTCGAGGCACGGCTCGAGACCAGCGCCCCCCCCAGGCTCTGAGGCAAGATGAACCTTGGCCGCAGTGCGCGTGCGGCCCGGTGGCACCCGAAGCCCCGACCGGTGGCCCTAGGCCCCGACCATTGGAGACCTGAATGACCAGCAGCGGCAAAGTCAGAATTTATGAGCTGTCCCGGGACCTGGGCCTGGACAACAAGGACGTGCTCGATGCCGCCGAGAAACTCTCCATCGCGGCAAAGAGCCACAGCAGCTCGATCAGCGATGACGAGGCCACCAGGATCCGCAGCCTGATCCAGGGCGCCGGAGGCGAGCCGGCCGGCCAGGCGGCCGCGCCCGCAGCCCCGGCGGCTCCTGCCAAGGCGATCCTCTCGGTGAAGAAAGCCACGACCTCCGAACCGGTGGCTCCTTCCCGAGCGCCGACCCCCAGCTCTCCCACCCCCCCGCAGGGTCGACAGGCTGCCCCTGCCCCGGTGAAGCCCGTCTCCCCTCCGGCCCGCCCGGCCACCCCCAGCGTCGGTTCCGGCTCTGCGCCGGTTCGCCCCCAGGGCACGGCAGCACCGGTGCGTCCCAGGCCTTCAGAACCCGTACGGCCGGTGATCGTCAACAAACCGACCGACGCCGCCTCCCCCGCGCCCCGGGCCGCCGCCCCCAGCCCGGCACCCTCCGCTGCCCCCACGCGGCCAGCACCGACCACGGCACCACCGGCACGCCCAGCCGCCGCCGCCCCTGCGGTCAAGCCGGTGGCGGCTCCTGCCGTGAAACCACCGGTGGCTCCGGCCCCCACACCCTCGAGGGCGGCGCCGGCAGCGCGCTCCCCCCAGATGCCCGTGCGACCTGGGGCCCCAGCGCCCCAGCGCCCCGGTGCTCCCAGCCGGCCAGGCCAGCCGGCGGCCGCCGGCCGCCCAGCCCCCACCCGGCCCCAGCTGGTGGGTCGTCCCCAACCGGCTCGAAGCGTTGGACAGCCCGGCGCTGCGGGCCCGGCAGGCCCCGGCGCCGGCCCCGGCCCCGGCCAGGGGAATCGGCCCGGCCCCACCTCCGCCCGGCCCCAGCGTCCCGGCGCTCCTGCACCGATCCGGGCTGGTCAGGCGGCCGGCAAACCCGGAGCCCCCACCCGGCCGGCCCCCGTCGGGGGCAAACCCGCTCCCACACCCCTGGAACTGGTCGGCAAGCCGATCCGCCGGGACAGCGCCAGCAGCGGTGCACCAGGGGGCGGCGTACGTCCCGCAGCCCCCACCCGGCCTGGGATGCCGGCGGGGATGCGCAAGCCGATGGCCCCCGGCGAGCTCATGCAGCTCCAGAAACCCGGCGGTCGTCCGGCAGCCCCACCGCCGCGGCGTCCGGATCGGGCCGAAGCCGGGAGCGGCGAATCCACCAGGGAAACTCCCGAACTGGTTCGTCCCACGGCGACTCCGCCCGCAGCACCGAGGCGCCCGGGCTTCCGGGCCCCCCAGCCTGCGGGTGCCACCCGGGCCCGTCGGCCCGACTGGGATGACAGCGCCAAGCTGGAAGCCCTGCGCAGCCGCACGCCCCAGAAACAGCGCCAGAAGGTGCACATCATCGGCGAAAACGATGATGCGCTCACCGCTGAGACCGGCGGCTACGCCGGCGAACAGGAAGCCCTGGTGCTGCAGGCCAGCCTGGCCCGACCGGCCAAGCCCCGCAGCGCCGCCGGTGCTGCCCCCAAACCCACGGTGGCAGTGCGCAAGCGCAAGAAAGAAACCACCCGCCAGCGGCAGCGTCGCCGCGCCATGGAGCTGCGGGCAGCCCGCGAAGCCAAGGCCCAGCGGCCCGAGAGGCTGATCGTGCCGGAGGGCAACCTCACGGTGCAGGAACTGGCCGACCGCCTGGGAGTGGAGAGCTCCGAGATCATCAAGAGCCTCTTCTTCAAGGGCATCATCGCCACCGTCACCCAGACCCTCGATCTCCCCACGATCGAGACCGTCTCCGACGAATTCGGTGTGCCGGTACTGGAGGACGACGTCCAGGCCGCCGCGGCCAAGACCGTGGAGATGATCGAGGAGAGCGACCTCGAACACCTGATCCGCCGGCCTCCTGTGGTCACCGTGATGGGCCACGTGGACCACGGCAAGACCAGCCTGCTGGATGCGATCCGCAAGACCAGGGTGGCCGCCGGCGAAGCCGGGGGCATCACCCAGCACATCGGTGCTTACCAGGTGGAAGTGCCCCATGGGGGCACTCGCAGCCGCATCACCTTCCTCGACACCCCGGGCCACGAGGCGTTCACCGCCATGCGGGCACGGGGCACCAAGGTCACCGACGTGGCCGTGCTGGTGGTGGCCGCCGACGACGGTGTTCGGCCCCAGACCCTGGAAGCCATCAGCCACGCCCGGGCGGCGGAGGTGCCGATCGTGGTGGCCATCAACAAGATCGACAAGGAAGGCGCCCAGCCCGATCGGGTCAAGCAGGAGCTCTCCGGTCTCGACCTGGTGGCGGAGGACTGGGGGGGGAGCACCGTGATGGTTCCCGTGAGTGCGATCAAGGGCGAGAACATCGACCAGCTGCTGGAGATGATCCTGCTGGTGACCGACGTGGAGGATCTCAAGGCCAACCCGGACCGCCTGGCCAAGGGCACCGTGATCGAGGCACACCTGGACAAGGCCAAGGGCCCTGTGGCCACTCTCCTCATCCAGAACGGCACCCTGCGCGCCGGGGATGTGGTGGCGGCCGGTCCTGTGCTCGGCAAGGTTCGGGCGATGGTGGATGACACCGGCAAACGGGTCAAGGAAGCCGGACCTTCCTGTGCCGTCGAGGCCCTGGGCTTCAGCGAAGTTCCCACCGCCGGTGACGAATTCGAGGTCTATCCCGACGAGAAGAGCGCACGGGCCGTTGTCGGCGATCGGGCCAGCGAGGCACGCGCTTCGCGTCTGGCCCAGCAGATGGCCTCCCGTCGCGTCTCGCTGGCTTCGATGTCCGGTCAGGCCAGCGAAGGGGAGCTCAAGGAGCTCAACCTGATCCTCAAGGCCGACGTCCAGGGCAGCGTCGAGGCGATCCTGGGTGCGCTCGAACAGCTGCCGCAGGAGGAGGTGCAGGTGCGGGTGCTGATGTCTGCACCGGGCGAGATCACCGAAACCGACGTGGATCTGGCCGCCGCCTCCGGCGCCGTGATCGTGGGCTTCAACACCTCCATGGCCTCCGGCGCCAAGCGCGCCGCCGATGCCACCGGGGTGGATGTGCGCGACTACGACGTCATCTACAAGCTGCTCGAGGACATCCAGTTGGCCATGGAGGGCCTGCTGGAGCCCGAACTGGTGGAGGAAGGTCTCGGCGAAGCCGAAGTGAGGGCGGTGTTCACGATCGGGAAGAGCGCCGTTGCGGGTTGCTATGTCACCAACGGCAAGCTGCAGCGCAACTGCAAGGTGCGGGTGCACCGGGGCAAGGAGCAGGTCTACGAGGGTGACCTCGATTCCCTGCGTCGCAACAAGGACGACGTCAAGGAAGTGGCCACGGGCTTCGAGTGTGGCGTCGCCTGCGACCGCTTCAGCAGCTGGCAGGAAGGCGATCGCATCGAGGCGTTCAAGCTGGTGACCCAGCGCCGCACCCTCAGCACCTGATCTCCCTCCGGCACCCCCCAGGAGGCCCCCTGGCCGTGAATCCCCGCAACGAGCCCCTGCTCTGGCTTCAGCTGGTGGCCCTTGGGG
>JBKDOV010000016.1:0-30453 GCA_046342815.1 Cyanobacteriota bacterium | reverse complement strand
CTGCAATTGCTGCCGGAGGCGATGGCCTACGGCACCGAATACATCCAGACCAAGGCCCAGTGCCTCCAGGATCTGGAGGTCCACCCCCTGGCCGAGCGCATCGTGGCGGTGTTTCCCACCCTGGTCTTCGGCGGCAGGGTGCTGCCTGGGGATCACCACCCCACCAGTTACCTCACCGCCGGGGTCAAAGAGGCGATTCCCTGGCTTTGGCTGGCCAAGTGGCTGCGCACCGACGCCAGCTTCCATTTCATCCACGCCGCCGACATCGCCACGGTCTGCGCCCATCTAGCCACCCAACCCCACCGGCCCAATCCAGAGCGCAACCAGGGGGCGGTGCGGCGACTGGTGCTGGGCCAGGCACCGATCAGCATCAACCGCACCGTGGCCGCCTTGGTGCGCTGGCGACGCGGCTGGCTACCGCCCGTGGGCCTGGATCTGCGTGGCTGGCTGATTGAGGGCTTGATCAAGCTGTTGCGAATTGAGGTCAACGCCTGGGACCGGTTCTCGATCCGCCAACGGCATTTCGTGCATGAGCCCGTCAGCCCGCCCGAGCGCTTTGGGCTCAGCAGCTACGCCCCCAGCCTGGAAGCGGTTTTGGAGCAGGCCGGGGTGCCCCATCGTGGCCAGTTGCCCAGTTGAAGCAAGGCGTTGCCCCCCTGTTTCATTTGTTGCAAATCTGCCGAACCCGCCCCCGAAGCCTGCTGCCCACTGGCTAATTTGAATGGGTTGCATGTGCCTTTGGGCACCCTCTCATGCGTCGTTTCTTCTCTCTTCTTGCCCTTTGCCTGGCCCTTGTGCTGGGTGCCGCGCCGAGCTTCGCCGCCGATGTGGCCAGCGGTGCCGCCATTTTCAATGGCAACTGCGCCGCTTGCCACATGGGTGGTGGCAACGTGGTGAATGCCGAGCGCACCCTCAAGGCCGATGCGCTCAAGGCCTATCTGACCAACTTTGCCGATGGCCCGGAAGCCGCCGTGGCTTATCAGGTCACCAATGGCAAGGGTGCCATGCCCGCCTTCGGTGGCAAGCTCAGCGCCGGCGACATCGCCGACGTTGCCGCCTACGTCGAAGAGATGTCCACCAAAGGTTGGTCCTGATCCCTCCAGCTTTCCCTTTCGCTTGATCGGTTTCCGCAGGTCGGAAACACCAGAGCCCCGCCAAGGCGGGGCTTTTTGCTGGCCATCCGGTTCCAGGCCTCAGCCAAGCTGCCTGCGAGAGGCCAGCACCGCCAGATAAAGCTCCTCCGGCACCTCCCTGATGTCGTACTCCGAGGGGAGAACTCCATGCACATGGCGATGGACCACCAGCCAACAGTTGCGCTCAGGGTCCGCGCCGGTGGCATCGAATTCCCGGGAGGCGAGGGCAAGCTGCGCAACAAGATCGGCATCGGCAGGATCGAAGGATGGGGACACCATGGGCAGACTGAGAGCTCCTGATCACGGCAGCATCATGGCGAGCCCACTGCCGGCCCTGCCCCTATGGATTCTCGGCCTGGGCCTGGGCCTGATCGCCGTTCCGGCGGCACGGGCCCAGACTCCGTCACCGAACCAACCGGAAGCACTCAGCGGTCCGATCGATCCCTCCAAAGCCTGTCCCCTGATCGTTCCGCGCGATCAGGCAGCCCTGCAGCCCCTCCACATCCAGCCCCGCCAGGTGCCCTTGAAAAACCGCCTGGGCTGTCTCTCCCCAGCCGATGCCATCTACGGCGCCGATGGCTGCCCCCGCAGATTGTGCGGCAATGCAGGCGCCCTGACCCTTCCTCCGCCTTGAAGAGATTGAACCCTCCCTTTGGATTACCCTGCTGCTGCCGTGGGGGCGCAACGACACAATGAAGGTTTTTCTGCCTGGAGGTGCTGGTCTTGTTGGCCTCAATCTGATTGCAACATTGCAGGAATATCATCCCAGCTGGAATCTGCTTGTGGTCGACAAGAAGCAGGTGGCGGTAGATGCAGGAAGAAAACTTTTCCCAAACGTGACCTTCCTGGTGGAGGACCTCTGCCACACGGAGGGAATGCAATGGCCCAGCCTGCTGCAGGGCCAGGATGCCTGTGTGATGCTCCAGGCGGAGATCGGCAATACGGACGCCAGCCAGTTTGAACGGAACAACATCACCAGTACCCAGGTGGTGCTTGATCAGCTGCAGAAGGCAGGCGTGCCTCACCTGGTCCATATCAGCAGCTCCGTGGTGAACTCCGTGGCCCAAGACCTCTACACGACCACCAAACGAACCCAGGAAAGGCTGGTTCTGGAGCGCTGGCCAGAGGCGGTCGTGCTTCGCCCCACCCTGATGTTCGGATGGTTTGATCGCAAGCACCTCGGCTGGCTGGCTCGATTCATGCAACGGATGCCGATCTTTCCGATCCCTGGCCATGGTCGCTTCATCCGCCAACCCCTCTATGTGGGCGACTTCTGCCGGGTGATTCAGAGCTGTCTGGAACAACCCTCACTCCAGGGAAGGTACGACATCACGGGCATCGAGCGCATTCGCTACATCGATCTGATGCGCAGCCTGCGCTCTGCCGTTGGCTCCTCCACCGTGATGCTCTCCCTGCCGATTCCGGTGTTTGCGTTTCTGCTGCGTCTCTGGGCCTGGATCAAGCGCAAGCCTGCCTTCACCACCGACCAGCTCAAAGCCCTGACCGCAGGGGATGAATTTGAACTGATCGACTGGCCTGGGATCTTCGGTGTGCGTCCCACGCCGCTGGCAGAAGCCCTGAAGATCACCTACCGCGATCCTCGCTTCAGCGATGTGGTGATCCCTTTCTGAATCCGCTTCTGAGTCTTTCAATATCGACGGTTTTCGCACCAGGGAGGTCGGGTACCCCCACCCTGGAAGGGAGGACCGCACCGTTCGGTTCGGTGCCCCCACCCTGAGGCAGCAGCCGCTATCCATACGGTGCCTTCCATGCGACCGCCCGGAGGTTCCCCATGAATCCCACCGCCGAACTCTTCACCGAAAAAGCCTGGGGCGCCATCGTGGCCGCCCAGCAACTGGCCCAGCAGAAGCGCCAGCAGCAGATGGAAAGCGACCATCTGTTCTCCTCCCTGCTCGCCCAGCAGGGACTGGCCAGCCGGATTCTGGAGAAAGCAGGGGTGGAGATCGGCACCCTGAGTCAGAAGCTGGACGCGTTCACGGCCAACCAGCCGAGCCTCAGTGCCCCGCCCGAAAACATCTACCTGGGCAAGGGTCTCAATGCCGTGCTCGACCGCGCCGATGGGCTGCGCAAGGAGTTGGACGACAGCTACATCGCCATCGAGCATCTGCTGCTGGCGCTGGCGGAAGACGACCGCTGCGGCCGCCAGTTGCTTTCCCAGTCGGGCACGGATGCCCGCAAACTCAAGGAGGCCGTGCTCGCCGTTCGGGGCAATCAGAAGGTGAACGATCAGAACCCGGAAGGCACCTACGAATCCCTGGAGAAATACGGCCGTGATCTCACCGCGGCAGCCCGGGAGGGCAAGCTTGACCCTGTGATCGGCCGCGACGAGGAAATTCGGCGCACGATCCAGATCCTCTCCCGCCGCACCAAGAACAACCCGGTGCTGATCGGGGAGCCCGGCGTGGGCAAGACCGCGATCGTGGAGGGTCTGGCCCAGCGGATCGTCAACGGCGATGTGCCCTCTGCCCTGCAGAACCGGCAGCTGATCGCCCTCGACATGGGGGCCCTGATCGCCGGTGCCAAATACCGCGGTGAATTCGAGGAAAGGCTCAAGGCCGTGCTCAAGGAGGTGACCGCTTCCGAAGGACAGATCGTGCTGTTCATCGACGAGATCCACACCGTGGTGGGAGCGGGTGCCGCCGGGGGATCGATGGATGCCAGCAACCTGCTCAAGCCGATGCTGGCCCGTGGCGAGCTGCGCTGCATCGGAGCCACCACCCTCGATGAGCACCGCCAGCACATCGAGAAGGATCCGGCCCTGGAGCGGCGCTTCCAGCAGGTGTTTGTGGATCAACCGACGGTGGAGGACACCATCTCGATCCTGCGCGGCCTCAAGGAGCGCTACGAAGTGCACCATGGGGTCCGTATTGCGGACAACGCCCTTGTGGCCGCCGCGGTGCTGAGCAGCCGCTACATCGCTGATCGCTTTCTGCCTGACAAGGCCATCGATCTGATGGACGAATCAGCGGCACGGCTGAAGATGGAGATCACCTCAAAACCGGAAGAAATCGACGAGCTGGATCGGCGCATCCTGCAGCTGGAAATGGAGAAGCTCTCCCTTGGTCGGGAATCGGATACGGCCAGTCGGGATCGCTTGGTGCGCCTGGAGAAAGAGCTCGCTGAACTGGGGGAACAGCAGAGTTCCCTCAATGCCCAATGGCAGAAGGAGAAGGGTTCGATCGATGAACAGAGTGCCCTCAAGGAGGAGATTGAGCAGGTGCAGCTCCAGGTGGAGCAAGCAAAACGAAACTATGACCTCAACAAGGCAGCCGAACTGGAATACGGCACCTTGGCGGAGCTACATAAGAAACTCGCCGCCAAGGAGGCGGAACTCAGCAGTGCCCACACAGGAAAAAACCTGCTTCGAGAAGAAGTCACCGAAGAGGATATTGCCGAGGTCATTGCCAAGTGGACTGGAATACCCGTCACCAAATTGGTTCAATCAGAGATGGAAAAGCTGCTCCATCTTGAGGATGAGCTCCATACTCGTGTGATCGGACAACAGCAGGCCGTCACTGCCGTGGCGGATGCCATCCAGCGCTCCCGGGCTGGTCTGCCAGACCCGAACCGTCCGATTGCCAGTTTCCTCTTCCTCGGACCCACCGGCGTGGGCAAAACCGAACTGAGCAAAGCGCTTGCCGCTCAGATGTTTGATAGCGAAGAGGCAATGGTTCGGATCGATATGAGTGAATACATGGAAAAACATGCCGTGAGCCGACTGATCGGAGCGCCTCCCGGCTACGTGGGCTATGAGGAGGGCGGCCAGCTGACTGAGGCGGTGAGGCGTCGTCCTTATGCTGTGATTCTGTTTGATGAGGTAGAAAAAGCCCATCCTGATGTCTTCAACGTGATGCTGCAGATTTTGGATGACGGCAGAGTGACAGACGGACAGGGGCGAACCGTTGATTTCACCAACACAGTGCTGATCCTCACCAGCAATATTGGTAGTCAATCGATTCTTGACCTGGCTGGAGATCCAGGCCGTCACACCGAAATGGAAACACGGGTGAATGAAGCCCTGCGAAGCCATTTCCGGCCCGAATTTCTGAACAGGCTGGATGAATCGATCATCTTCCACAGCCTCCGTGCCGAGGAACTGCGCAGGATCGTGGATCTGCAGGTGAATCGGCTTGCCAAGCGGCTGGAAGATAAGAAACTAGGCCTCGCTTTGGATTCAGAAGCACTCGACTGGCTGGCGAATGTGGGCTACGACCCGGTGTATGGGGCCAGACCGCTGAAGCGAGCGATCCAAAGAGAGCTAGAAACCCCCATCGCCAAGGGAATTCTGGCTGGAACCTTCACACCGGGGTCCACCATCAAGGTGCATGCGAGCGAAGGAAAGCTGCACTTCGAGCCAATTCAGAGCCAGGTCGAACCCTTGCTGGCTGCTGCTGCCCCCTACAACCCGTAGGGGGCCAGCAGGATACGGGCCAGTGGATTGAAATTCCAGAACTGAACGCAGCATATCGGTACCACAAGAAATAAATTAACCACAGCCAGGAGACCATTCATGTTGGAATAAATGGATTGAATGTCACCCGCCAAGGCAGGGGACAAACGGGGCACACGCCAAATTGAACGCTCTAGATCCTGCACCAAATTATCCATTTGCCTGCAAAATTCTTTGCTGCAAATTAAAAGCACAACAAGGGTAAGTGAATTAGCAACCCAGCGGCCGAAATCAGTGGCAATCCAATAAAGAGGAGCACTCGGCAGAAAGACAATGACTGCGGTAATCGCCGAGATCAGCGCCCCACGCCCCTGACCAACGCCAATCTGACGGGAAGCCAACCTTCCCAAAGGAGCACAGATAAAAGCAAGAAGATAAACGGCAGCAAGTGCAGACTCCAACCGGATACGGGAGGTTGTATGAATCCAGCCGAGCATGTCATCAGGCACGCTGTAGTCTGCAAGGGTAGAAAATGCCCCCGGAAGAGACTGCAAAGAGCACCGTAAATCAGGATAATAAGCCTGCCAGGAAAGACACATATTCTGAACAAATTCAGGAGATGGCCTGGAGAAAAGGAAGCAGGGAATCAGGGCAAGAAACGATGGCAAGGCAAGCACTCCGCAGACCGAAAGGCTCTGGCGCACGGAGAGACTGCGTGATCTGCGCTCTAAAAAGACAATCAACAAAAAGGGGCCCAACAGAAGCATGGGCATCATTTCATGCACAAATGTCAACGCAGGCAAAAGAATTAAACCAAAGACAAACTGAACAGAAAGCCGCTTTGATTGAAATCGCCTGAGCAGCCACAGAAGAACGATTACAAACACAAAGACAAAACCATCCTTTCTCGCAGCCGGCCGGGCATCAAAGGCAACAAACAAGGGATAAATAAGGGGAGAATAACATATCAACCACGCATCAAATAGGCTCAACTTAAGCACATTTTTAACAACTAAATAGGTGACACTGATAATAGTCAGCATCGCCAGCATCGTTGTCAGAAACAGCGGATGGGGAAGGGGAAGCCAGTCCCTCCAGGCGAGCAAAGCCGTGCCAGCCAGGCCACGACGAACAAAGCCGCTGGCATAACTGATCAGGAATTCGGTGCTTTCCCAGGAGTTGATGTCACTGGAAAGGCCGAGTTGAATCGCTTCCGCCACGGCCTTGACCCCAGGCAAGGCGAGAAACGAAACAACAAGGCATGCGGTCCAAGCCTCCCATGAAGGGAACCAAGCGGAACGCCGGGAACGCATCCTGTTCATTCGCCTTGTCCGCCTTTTGTCTCACCAAGCAAGTGATCGATATGGCGAGCGAGCTTGAGATCCAGCGCCGTAAGGCCACCACTGTCGTGGGTGGAAAGAACAATCGTCACACGATTCCAGCTATTGCTCCAATCCGGATGATGCCCCAGGGCCTCCGCAGCCAAAGCCACCTTCACCATGAAGCCGAAAGCCTCGGAAAAGTCGGAGAAAACAAGCTGTCTCTCCATGGATTGGCCAGTCAAGTTCCAAGCGGGGAAATCCACAGCAAGAGCGGATCTTTCTTGGTCGGTAAGGATCGGAGAAATCAAAGCCCTCAATCAGGGGGTGACGCAACCAGAAAGCATAATGCCACGGACCAGAACCTTGGCAAGAGCTCTCCAACCCATCAGAGCTTTCATCACAATGGGTGGCTTATTTTGTCAGAAACTAAACGACCAGAGTCAGTCGGGACATGGGGTGCATCATTGGTGCACCTGGATGCGGGTCACTGCCCGATCAGATGCACATGCAACCTGCGGTGATGGGGCATGGCACGGTGCTCCCAGAGATAGATGGCTTGCCAGATTCCGAGTAACAACCGACCCTGCAGAAAGGAAAAGCTGAGGCTTGTGCTGGTCAGCACGGTCCTGATATGGGCAGGCATGTCGTCACTGCCTTCCTCACTGTGGCTGTACGCTATCTCATCCTCTGGCACCAGGGCCTTCAGGTATTCGGCAAGATCAACCAAAACCCGCGGATCAGCATTCTCACTCACGATCAAAGAGCAGCTGGTGTGCAGGCAGCTGATCACGGCGATGCCCGTAGCAAGACCGCTTGCAGCAATGCTGCCATTCAGCTCCGCCGTGATGTCGGTGAACCCCTGGCCGTGGGTGCTCAGGGCAAGGGTATGGAGGCTCTGATGCAGCATCGCAACGTTGTCGCAGCCAGGCTGGAGCATCTTCAATAGCATCCGGGCACACCTTGCCATCTTTCTCCATGGTCCGCGCTGTCGTGTTGGGCGCCGCCCTGATGCTGCTTCCCTTGCCCGCCCTTGCCCAGCGCGTCGTTCCGAAGATCGGCTCGCTCTGTCCGCTCGGCTATGTGGACACCCTCAATGGCAAATGCAGCACGCTGGGATTGATGAAATACACCGTGGAGCCCACCCAAGGCAACCCCTGTCCCGAAGGATGGATGAATGTGGGCGGTGGATACTGCCGTGAAAAGACATGACCACCATCCACTGCCGTTATGAAGGTGATCTGCGCTGTCTCTCGGTGCACACACCCTCGGGCTGCGAGCTGATCACCGATGCCCCCACTGACAACCAGGGAAAGGGAGAGGCGTTTTCGCCCACCGATCTGGTTGCCACAGCCCTGGCCACCTGCATCCTCACAATCATGGGGATCACCGCGGAGCGCCATGGGCTGGCACTGGATCCCTGCACGGCGCGGGTGGAGAAGATGATGACCAGCTCCGGCGTGCGGAAGATCGAACGACTGGAGGTGTGGGTCCAACTACCCCCTGGCCTGGAGGAGTCCCAGCGACAGCTGTTGCAGCGGGCCGGAGAAGGATGTCCGGTAAAACGCAGCCTGGAAGGGAGCGTGCCGATGCTGATCCACTGGAGCTGACGGGAGCTGGTGCTCCAGGCAGGACAGGCCCCTACCTTGCGCCTCCCGCCCTGGGCACCCCAACCGTGGCGCGGGGCGATGGGCCAGTCAGAAACTTGCCGCAATGCAGGCGGAACAGGCCGATCACGCGGGCAGGAGGCTGAAGTTCCATCCAGAAGGCCTCGGTCTCGAAGCGCTGTTCGTCGGTGGGGTAGCTCTCTCCGATCAGTTTCGCGTAGTGGGGAGCGAAGGCCTGCAACTGGCGCACCGTGCGCGGCATCTGGGCATCCTCGATCACATGGCTGCCGCGACAGGCCTGCATGATGTGGGTCGACTCATGGGCCATCACTTCCCAGACCGCCTCCACATCCGCGAGATCGACCATTTTCTGGCAGATCACCAACCGGTCCACCGTCTGGCCGTCGTTTTCGTAGTAGCCAGCGTGGTCCGGCGGGCAATCCATCGAGACCACGGTCTGGGTTCCGGTAGCGTTGATCAGGTTCTCCAGCTGCCGCAGATCCTCCAGGGTGGAGGCGGCAACGGGCGACAGCCAGCAACCGGCCGTTGCGATCGCGACCGCTCCGAGCACGGCCCAATAGCGGTCAGAGGGTACGGAGGCCATCGTGGCCCGGCGGCTGCTTCCAACCTGGCCATGGTTTCCCCAGGTGGCCAGCTTTGCCACCGGCCACTGCCCGGCGCCCCACCCGCTTCCGCCAGGCTGGCCCCGACTCCACCAGGAATTCGATGCCGGCTGCTCTCAGCCCAGCCCAGGAGAGGTTGAAGGCCCACCTGCACACCAGCCAGCTGCTCGGTTCCATCCACAGTGCCCTCTATTTCGACCAGAACACGGTGATGCCCCCCGCAGGGGCCGGCTGGCGAGGGGAGCAGCTGGGGCTGCTGGCCCGCCAGCTGCATGAACGGCAGAGCAGCGACGCCTACGCCGATCTGGTGGCGGCCGCCGAAGCGGAACTCGACTCGGAATCGGATCCCGCGGCCCGGCGCAATCTGGAGCTGCTCCGGCAGGAGCTGGAACGCCAGCGGCGGATCGACCCGGAGCTGGTGGGCCGCCTGGCGACAGCCCAGGCCCACGGCTACGCCATCTGGCAGGAGGCACGCGCCAGGGCCGAGTTCGGCCTGTTCGCCCCGGCGCTGCAGGAACTGGTGGAGCTGCGGCGTGAACAGGCAAGGCAACTGGCCGAACCCCGCAGCTGCTGGGAAACCCTGGCGCAGCATTTCGAGCCGGACGTGAGCAAGGCCCGAATCGAGGAGCTGTTTCTTCCCCTGAGGCAACGGCTGCCGGAACTTCTGGAGCGGGCCAGGGGGATCCCCGGGCCGGAGCCAGGGGGCTGGGATCTGGCGGAACCCCAGCAGGAGGAGCTGTGCCGGCAGCTGCTTGAGGAATGGGGCTACGACGCCGAGCGGTGTCAGCGGGCCCGGTCTCCCCACCCCTTTTCCTGCACGATCGGGCCCGGGGATTTCCGGATCACCACCCGGGTGGTGCCGGGCATGCCGCTTTCGGCCTTTCTGGCCACCGCCCATGAATGGGGCCACTCCCTCTACGAGCAGGGCCTGCCCCGGCGTGGCGACCACTACTTCCCCTGGCCCCTGGGCGATGCCACCTCGATGGGGGTGCACGAAAGCCAGAGCCTGTTCTTCGAGTGCCGCCTGGCCCGCAGCGCCGCCCTTGCCGAACGCTGGTATCCGCGCTTCCGCAACGCCCTGGGCCAGGATCCCTGGGGGGATGCCAGGGGGTTCTGGCGCTGCCTGAATCCGATGCGCGCCGGCCTCAACCGGGTCGAGGCCGATGAGCTCAGCTACTGCCTGCACATCGTGCTGCGATTCGAACTCGAACTCGCTCTGCTCGAGCAGGACCTGCCCGTGGCCGAACTGCCCCTCCACTGGAACCGGAAGATGGAGCAACTGCTCGGGGTCCGGCCCAGCAACGACGCCGAAGGCTGTCTTCAGGATGTGCACTGGAGCGAGGGACTGTTCGGGTATTTCCCCAGCTACGCCCTCGGCCACCTGATCTCCGCCCAGCTGAGCGAAGCGATGGAGAGCCAGATCGGACCGCTGGAGCAGCAGCTCGCCGCGGGGCGCGATGGGGTTCTCAAGGAATGGCTGGGCCGCAACGTCTGGCCCCTGGGGCGCCAGGTGAATGCGGAACAACTGGTGGAGCAGGTCACCGGCAACACCTTGAGCCCGCAGCCGTTTCTGCGCTACCTGGAGCAGAAGCTCGACCGGCTCTGCGGCTGAGCCTGCCGCCAGGCAGCCCGTTGGGCCCGGATCCGGGCTGGATGACTAGGATGCCGCCTCGACAGGGCCCTCCATCAGCCCACGCTCCGCTTCTCCTTCCTCCATGGCGAACATCGACCACGCTCCGAGCCGCACGATGCTCAATCTGCTGCACGTGTTGCCTGCCTTCGCCGATGAAGCCGAGCTGCGTCTCAACACGATCGTGGAACTGAACTCCAACACGATCAACAAATACGAATTGATCACCGAGACCGGCCACCTCAAGCTGGATCGGGTGGGTTATTCCTCCCTGGCCTACCCCTTTGCCTATGGCTGCATCCCCCGCACCTGGGATGAAGATGGTGATCCCCTCGACATCGAAATTGTCGGTGTCACCGAACCCCTTGTGCCCGGTTCGCTTGTGGAAGCCAGGATCATCGGCATCATGAAATTCGACGACGGTGGCGAGGTCGATGACAAGGTCATCGCCGTGCTCGCCGATGACAAGCGCATGGACCACATCACCAGCTACGAGCAGCTCGGAGAGCACTGGCTGAAGGAAACCCAGTACTACTGGGAGCACTACAAGGATCTCAAGAAGCCGGGCACCTGCCGGGTCAACGGCTTTTTCGACACGGCGGAAGCCGTGCGCATCATCAAGGAGTGCGAGGCTCGTTACCTCACCACCATTGAACCGAAACTGGTCTCCTGAACCCAAGGTTCCCGCCAGCAGACCCTGCCCACCTCTTTCTTCCCCTGCCTTCCCCTGAGAGATGAAGCGCCTGCTCACCAGCCCTCTGGCCCTGCTGCTGGCCACTGCTTCCCTGGCCACTGCTCCCCTGGGCACCCAGGCCCTGGCTGCCCCACCGCTGGCGCCTCCACCTGTGGGAGTCACCCTGCCAGGGCGCCCAGCCGCGGCGACTCCAACGGCAGCGACTCCAGCGGCAGCCTCGACGGCAAGCCCTGGTGCTGGCAGCGCGACGGCGGCAATCACCGGGACCAAGCAGATCGTGCTGGAACTGGGCAAACGCACCATCAGCCTGATGGACAACGGCAGGGTGGTCGGCAGCTGGCCCGTAGCCATCGGCGACCCCAGCACCCCCACCCCGTTGGGCACGTTTTCGGTGCGCAACAAGGTGATCAATCCCCAGTACCAGAGCACCAAAAGCGGCAAGGTGAATCCCACCATCGGCGCCCAGGGACCCCTCGGTGATCGCTGGATCGGTTTCCATACCAGTGCCAAGGACCAGTTCGGCATCCACGGCACCCCGAGCGCCTGGGCCTGGACCGTGACTTCCCGGGCAGCGGTCACCCATGGCTGCGTCCGCATGCTCACCCCCCACGTTCGCCAGTTGTTTGAACAAGTGGAGGTGGGAACACCGGTGGTGGTCAAACGCTGAGCCCCTGGCAGGCGAACTGGGAGAAAACTGAATCTGCGGAAGAGATTCTGCAGATCCGCTCGAAAGGCTTCAGTGATGCTGGTGTAACGGTTTAGGGTCGTTCACCAGTTGCAAAACGGCGGAATGAAGGCCGTAGTGCCTTGTTGCCGCCCTTCCCGATGACCGAGACCCGTCAAGCCAGGAAGATTCCCGCCCTGATCAACGATCAGCAGAACAGCACTGCCCTGAAGTGGGGTAGTGACGGAGAACTTTCAGATCTCGATCTGCAACGGATTCTCGCCCTCCTTTCCAAGGTGGATCCGGTGGTGGAACAGATGATCGATCGTCAACAGGAATCGGCAGCCTGAAGCCGACGCGCCTGGGCACGCGCCATTCCATCCCTGCTGGCCAGACCTCGGAGACTCGCAAGCGGAAGTCCGGCTGAAGGCAGGCCCTGAGGGAGATAGCCCCCGAGGCCGGAAGGCAACTCAAACACCGGCAACTGCCTCAATCCGTTGGGCATGAGCTGATCCTCCAGCTGATCCAACCTGGCTGAAACCGGCAACCACACCAGATCACTGCGACGGCAATCAAGCAGGTTCACCTCCCTCGCCTCCAGATCTGCCGCCGTGAGGGCCCTTTCCAGATCGGGAAGGGTGACGAGGCCAAGAACCGAACCCTGGTCAGCGACCATCAGGCAATGGCCGTGACTGTCGATCAGCTGACGCAGGGCTTCTGCAGCCGGCGTGGCTGCTGCCAGAACCAGGGGAGCTTCTGGCTCCAGGGCCTCCTCCACGGAAATCTCCGCCAGGCGGCTGCGTCGCTGCTCCTCCTGGGAATCCCTGCCCAGCAGTCCTGGGTCCTGAAAACCCTGCCAGCGTTCCACCAGAGCAGCGCTCAGGCCAGCGGCGGCCATCAACGGCACCACGATGCGGATGTCACGGGTGAGTTCAAACAACAGCAGCAGGGCCGTGATCGGCGCCCGGGCACTGCCGGCCAGCACGGCCGCCATGCCCACCATGGCGTAGGCAGGCGGCTCGGCGATCGGCAGATGCAGCCCCCCTTCTCCGAGCAGCTGGCCGTAGCAGCTTCCCAGCACAGCACCGAGAAACAGGGAAGGAGCAAACCCACCTCCCACGAAACCACTGGCATTGCTCACGGAAGTGGCGAGCAGCTTGACTCCGATCAGGGCCAGCAGCGTGAGCAGGGGGATGCCCCCTTCGCTGCCCAGCAGAGCCTCAATCGTGTCGTAGCCCACGCCAAGGACCTGGGGAAAGGCGAGGGCCATGGCGCCCACGGCGGCCCCGCCAACGGCGGTGGGCAGGCCCGGGGGCAGTCGTCGAAGAACATCCTGCAGCCTCTCTTCCCGGCCGAGGGCCAGCAGGCGCACCAGGGCCCAGGACATCAGGCTGGCCAGCAACCCCAGGCCCAGGTAAAGGGGCAACTCCCACAGAGACCGCACCTCATAGGCTGGCAGGCGCAGGATCGGATCGTCCCCCAGGCACAACTGGGTGATCACGGCGGAAGCCACCGCTGCCACCAGCACCGCCCGCAGGGGAGGGCGACCGGGAAGGGAGCTGTAGCTGCCCTCAAAGGCGAAGAACACCCCGGCGATCGGCGCCTTGAAGCCCGCCGCCAGGCCGGCGGCCACTCCTGAAGCCACCAGGGCTTTCTGGGACTGGGACGAGAGGCGGGCACGCTGGGCCAGCCAGAGGCCGATGTTGCCGCCACTCTCCACGCTGGGGCCCTCGGGCCCGAGGGAGGCGCCACTGCCCAGGCTGAGGGAAGCAGCGAGTATGCGGAGCAGCGGCAGCCGGGGAGCGGAGGCCAGGGAGCCGTCAGCCATGGCCATCAGGCTCGGCAGGCCGGGACCGAGATTTCCCCCGGCCCAGCGCAGCACCCCCACCGCCAGCCCCCCGAGGGTCGGCACCACAACCACGGGCCAGAGGGCCAGCCAGTCGGGCGTTTCGGGCAGGGTCACCGGCACCGGCAGGGGCTCCGGCACAGGCAGAGGGGGCGGAGCCGGCAGAAAGCCGATGCCACCCAGGCCAAGCTGCAACAGGGCCTTCAACGGCGTGCCGCTCTCCACCGGCGGCAGATCGATCGAGACAGGGGGCGGCGGCGGGGTGGTGGGGGAGGACCGCCCCACCTCCAGCAACCCCTCCACAAAGGGACCGAACAGAAAGTTATTGAAAAATTCCAGCAGTTGGTGGAATGCCACCACCGCCAGCCCGGTGAGCGCCCCGACCAGGGCCGCCCAGGCCAGCAGATTCCACTGAAACGGCAGGCCCCGCCCATCGGCCGGGGAAGGACCCGCAACCACCTCAGGCTTCGGGTCGAACGGTGGCAAAGATCTCCTCCAGGATCTCTCCGGCTCCCTGGGAACGCAGAGCTTCGGCCAGGGCGATGCCGATCGCCTCAGGATCCTCCTGCGGGCCCCGGGCCTCGTCACGGATCAGGCGCACCCCATCGAGGCTGGCGACCATGCCTGTGAGCACAAGCTCTTCGCCCTCGAAACGGGTATTCACCCCGATCGGCACCTGGCACCCCCCTTCCAGGGTCCGCAGGAACGCCCGCTCCGCCAGGCACCGCCGGGCGGTGGGCAGATGTTCGAGCACCTTGATCTGGGCCAGCACCTTTTCATCCCCCTGGCGGCACTCGATGCCCAGGGCTCCCTGGCCCACGGCATGCAGGGAGATCGAGGGATCGATCAGTTCGTGGATGCGATCGCCCAGCCCCAGACGCCCCAGGCCGGCCGCCGCCAGGATCAGGCAGTCAAACGCACCGGAATCCAGCTTCTCAAGGCGGGTGATCACATTGCCGCGCACATCCTTGAAGGTGAGGTGGGGATAATGGTGGCGCAGCTGGGCCAGGCGGCGTAACGAACTGGTGCCCACCACTGCCCCCTCCGGCAACGTGGCCAGGGTCTTGTCCCGGTGCTTTTCGTGCACCACCAGGGCATCGGCGGGATCCTCCCGCTCGGTGATGCAGCCCAGCATCTGGCCCTCGGGCAGGTTGGTGGGCAGATCCTTGAGGCTGTGGACGGCGATGTCGGCCTGATCCACCAGCATCTGGGCCTCAAGTTCCTTGGTGAACAGGCCCTTGTCGCCGATCTTGGCCAGGGCCACATCGAGGATCTTGTCGCCCTGGGTGGCCATGGCTTCGATGCTGATCTCCAGGCCCTCGTGGGCCTTGGCCAGCTCATCGCGCACCCAGTGGGTCTGCACCATGGCCAGCTGGCTGCGGCGGGAGGCGATGCGCAGGCTGGAGCTGGGCGACGGGCTGCTCATTGGGCGAGAGAGGTGGCGAAGGAACGAAGGAGGCAACCCCTGGGGCCACCTTCACAACGGGCCAGCCTACGGACCCGTCCGCTCGGCAGGGGCTGCCAGCCGGGGCCTGGTGCCTGGGGTGGATCAGGAACGAGGAAAGAGGTCGAGCGGCAGGGGGCCCCAGGTGCCCTCCGGGGAAGGGTCGGCGGGATTGTGACCGGTGATCAGCACTCCGTCCCCCAGTCCGTCTTCGCGGCGCACCAGATAGGTGCCCGTGCGTTGGTTTCCCTTCAGAAACACGGGCCCCTCCTCCAGCGCAGAATCCAAGGACCCTGCCGCCGGCAGCAGCGGCTGCCAACCGCACCAGGTTTCACAGTCTCTCAGGGCCGTCACCGCCGCCGCCGGCGAAGCGGCCATCACACCGATCGTGAACCACTCACAACCGGAAAGGGCGGCCGCCAGATCCTCCAGAAGCAGACTCCGCTGCTCCGCATCCAGCTCGGGCGCGCTGCGCAGGCCGGCCAGGCTGGAGAGCAGGGGCGAGGAGGGGGAGGACACGGCATCGAGATCGGCAGGCCTCACTCTGATGCCCCCTTGCCCGCGGCATGGCCGCGGCGCCAGAAGCTGAGGCTGATCGTCAGCCAGGCCAGTCCCACGGCACCACCTGCCAGAAGGTCACTGGGCCAGTGGGCCCTGGCGAACAGGGTACTCGTCCAGACCAGGGCCACCCAGCTGGCGGCAGCGATGGTGAGGGGCCGTCGAAGCTGCGGATGGTGATACGCCAAGATCGTCACCATCGCGAAGTAGAAAGCGATCGCCCCGGCGGCGTGACCGCTCGGAAAGCTGCGGCCGTCCACCTCCAGCAACTTGTCGTGGGGCCTGGCGCGATCAAACAGCGGCTTCAACCAGAGATCCACGATCGCCAGGATGCCGGCCGTGGCCATCACCAGCAGCCGCAGGTCATTCCACCAGCGTTTGAGCACCAGGTAGAGAAGCGCCGCCAGCACCAGAAAGGCGGTGACGTGCACGCCACTCACCTGGTAAACCTGAACCAGAAATGCCCCGACCGGACCGCGCAGATGGGTGCCGAGCCAGTCGAGCACCCCCACATCCATCGCCGGCGGCTGGCGCGGATCGATCAGCCAGGAAAGCCCCAGCACCGTGGCTCCACAGGCGGCGACCACCAGCCAGTCGCGAGGGCGCATCCAACGATTCATCGAACTTGCAGTGCGTGAAGGGGGACCCGCCAGAGTTCCTGCTGGCCCCGCTGGGAGAGCCGCTCGATCTGGTTGGGGCCGAGGGCGATCTTCTCCAGATCCCTGCGGTCGCCCAGCAGACGCACCGAACGGGTACGGGGCTGAAGGCCGAGTTCCGAGGCTTCGGAAACCAGGCGCTCGCGGATCGGGGTGAGATCGGAAACGAAACTGGCGGTTTCTCCGCCATAAAAAAGAGTGCTGTAGCGCTTGGTGCCCACCACCCAGAGGGGTTCGTCGGGCCTGGCCTGCTCGCGGGCAGCACCGGCGAGCTGGCGCAGGGGCAACTGGCGCTCCCGATCGAGCAGCGGAGCGAGCGGGGCAATCACCAGGGCCAGGATCGCCAGAAATCCCGCCAGGTTGGGCAGCCACAGCCAGCGCTGCTGCTCGGCCCGCCGCAGCAACAGCACCAGGGCGAGAGCCGCCAGACCAAGCAACACCGCCAACCGGATCGGCAGGCCCGAGCGGTCGAGGGCAACGGCCAGGGCGGGATGGGCCGGATCACCGGCAGCCCAACGGAGCGCGATCACCGCTGCTGCCGCCATCAGCGCCAGCAATCCGGCATTCAGCCAACCGGAGAGGCGCAGGGGGAAGGCAGCCGGGGGACCGAGGGGAGTGACGACCTCTGAACCGGCGAGAGACAGGGAAGCGGTGGAGGGCAGAGGCCGCCACCACAGCCCGACCAGCAGGGCCGCAGCCGGCAACGCAGGCAGGATGTAGCCCGGCAGCTTGGTGGCGGCGGCAGAGAAGAAGGCCACCATCAGGACCAGCCAGAGCAGCAGGAACAGCGGCAGTTCCTGGGCCGGATCCGCCGCGGCCCGACGCCAGGACTCCAGCCGCCAGAAGCGCAGGGAGCCGATCGCAGCGGGCAGGAACAGGGACCAGGGCAGCAGCAGCAGCAGCAGCCAGGGCAGATAGAACCAGGGGGGACCGGGATGGTCGTAGAGCACGCTCGTGAACCGCTGCAGGTTGCTGAAGCCCAGAAAGCGGCCGACGAATTCCATGCCGCTCGCCTGCGCCGCCGCCAGGTACCAGGGCAGACAGACACCGAAGAAAAGTGCGGCCATGGCCAGCAGCGGCAACGGCTGCAGCCAGAGGCGCCATTGGCGGGTGAGGGTGAGGAAGATCGCGATCACCAGGCCCGGCAGCAACAGGCCCACCGGCCCCTTTGCCAGCACGGCGATGCCGCAGAAGAGGGCAAACCCGACCCGCCCCAGCCCCGCCAACCACGGCTCGTGCCGATGCCGATGGGCAAGCAGAAAGCCAAACAGCGCCAGGGTGATGGCACTGGCCAGGAACATGTCGGTGGTGGAGGTGCGGCCCCAGCCGATCCAGCCGGGGGTGGTGGCCAGCACCCCCGCCGCCAGCAGACCCCGGCCCTGGCGGGGCAACCGCCGCTCGCCGGGCGGCGCCCAGAGCCGCACCAGGGCAAAGGTGGCCCACACCACCGCCGAGGCGGCCAGCGCCACGGGAAGGCGCGCCGCCCATTCCGAAAGGCCGAACAGGCGGAAGCTGAGGGCCACCATCCAGTAGCCCCACACCGGGTAGTCGAAGAAGGTGGCACCGTTCCACCAGGGGGTGACCCAGTCGCCGCGCAGCAACATCTGGTGGCCCACCTCCACGAACAGGGCCTCGGTCTTGTCCATCAATCCGAGGGCGCCGAGGCCGCGGAAGAAGGCCAGCCAGCAGATCAGGGCAAGTGCAACAGCCGTAAGCAGATTCAGCGCCAGCGGTTGGCGCTCCAGACGCTCGCCAAGCAAGGAAAGGCGCTGGAAAACCGGCCTGGGCCCAATACCGGCCCTGCGGTCGCTCACCGGGGAGTCGATCGCCATGGGGGGGAGCCGAGCGGGAAGGAATGGCAACTTAGGGCGACGCTCTACGGGCTCAGGGCTGTTCCAGTCTCAGGGGCTGTTCCAGACGAACTTCGAGGAGGCGGCATAGTTCCAGACGAACACCACCACAATTCCGGCCAGCTGGGCCCAGAAAGTGTCGGCGGAAACGAGGCTGTAGAAGGCGGAGGCCACCCCGACGTTCGCCAGCACCGGCAGGGAGGCGACCACCAGAAACTTGCAGAGGCCGCGCAGCAGGGCCACGCCTCGCTGGCGCTGGAAGCGGAAGGTGAGGGCGTTGTTGATCAGATAGTTGGAGGTGGCGGCGGTCACCACTGCGGGCGGCAGGGCCTGCTTGAACGTCATTCCCGTGGCCATCAGCAGCTGGTTGATCAGCAGCTGCACCACCACGCCAGTGGCCCCCACCAGGGCGAAACTGATCGCCCGCCGCGGCACGCTGCGCAGCAACAGGGTGTGCAGGATCGAGACCCCGAGATCCCAGACGATCGCCAGATCCAGCTTGGAGTCTCCGGCGATGCGGGCCTGGAAACTGATCGGCACCTCCTCCACCCGCAACCGTCCGCCACTGAGGGCGAGCAGCTCATAGAGGAACTTGAAGCCGTTCACATCGACGCGACGCACGAACGGCAGGACAGCCTCCGGACGGAGCACGAAGAAGCCGCTCATGTAGTCGGTGAGGGTCCGATACCGGGGAAGGCTGAAGCGGGCCACCGCATTGGCCCAGGTGGAGTTACGTTCCCGCTGATCGCTGAGGCCGAGGATCTCGGCGTCAGCATGAAAACGGCTGCCGATCACCAGATCGGTTCCCGTCGCCAGAAGATGGGCCACGGCGCGAGCCACCGTGGCGGGCTGATGCTGGCCGTCGCAATCCCTCACCACCACCAGATCTCCGGTGGCATCGAGGATCCCCTCCTTGATCGCGCTGGAGAGGCCGGCACGGCCCACCCGGCGGATCAATCGGATGGCGTCATGCCGATGGGCCAGCTCCCGCACCACTTCGGCGGTGCCATCGGCAGAATCGTCATCGACAAACAGGATTTCGAGATCGTAGAGGTTGCCCAATGGCAGCAACTCAGCCACGATCGGCCCGACGTTGTCTCGCTCGTTGTAGGTGGGTAAAACCACCGAAAGGCGCAAGCCGGACGACGAGCCGGTCGCAACGGAAGAAGCTGACAAGCGGGTCCGAAGGGAAGCTTGCCGGACCTTACTTGATGTATTCCTTGAGCACCCCGTTGCGGTTGGGGTGACGCAGCTTGCGCAATGCCTTGGCCTCAATCTGGCGGATGCGCTCCCGGGTGACATCGAAGATCTGGCCGATTTCTTCGAGGGTTTTCATGCGGCCGTCATCGAGGCCGTAGCGGAGCCGCAGAACATCGCGCTCCCGGGGGCTCAAGGTGGCGAGAACGCCTTCGAGATCTTCGCGCAACAGGTTCTTGGCCACATCCTGTTCGGGATTCTCGATATCGGCTTCGATAAAGTCCCCAAGACGGGAATCCTCTTCCTTGCCGATCGGTGTTTCGAGCGAGATCGGAAGCTGGGCTGACTTGGCGATAAAGCGAAGCTTCTCGATCGTCATCTCCATGCTTTCAGCAATTTCCTCCTCGGTGGGCTTCCTTCCAAATTCCTGAGAAAGGGTTTTGGTGGTTTTCTTGATCCGGGAAATGGTCTCGTAGAGGTGAACCGGCAGCCGAATCGTGCGGCTTTGATCCGCGATGGCCCGGGTAATGGCCTGGCGGATCCACCAGGTGGCATAGGTAGAGAATTTATACCCTTTTTCATGGTCGAATTTCTCAGCCGCACGGATCAGGCCGAGACTGCCTTCCTGAATCAGATCCTGAAAGGAAAGACCACGATTCATGTATTTCTTGGCAATCGACACCACAAGCCTGAGGTTCGACTGCACCATTTTTTCCTTGGCGCGCCTTCCCAGCATCAAACGCCGGCGGAACTTGATCAAGGGCATTTCAAACAGGGCAGCCCATTCCTTGGTGTCAGGGAAATGCCCCTTATCCGCCTCAAACTCGGTCGCCTTTTCCTCCAACTCCAGCAGATCCGCGATCTTCCGGGCCAGCTCGATCTCCTCATCGGGACGAAGCAGGCGAATGCGGCCGATCTCCTGGAGATAGACCCGGATCGAATCCTCGGTGTAGACCCCCTTGGGACCCACCTTGATGCTGGCCAGCGCCTTGGCGGACTTGGCGTCCTTCTTATCTTCCTTCGCAATCAGTTCGTCGCCGATCTCCTCGGAGGAAGCCAGCAGATCATCGGCAACGGCTTCCAGATCGACCGGTTCGGTGGCCTCAGCCTCTGCCTTGCCCGCAGACTTGGCCTTGGGAGCGGCCTTCGCCTTGGGAGCAGCTTTCGCCTTGGGGGCTGCCTTGGCCTTGGGGGCCGCCTTGGGCTTCGCAGATTTCGTCGCAGCGGCCCCGCCCTCCTCGGCCTCCTCCTCAGCAGCCTTGGCCTTGGAAGTGGGCTTGCTGCCCTCAAGGGTCAGGATCTCACCGGCAGCGTTCACGGTGGCCAGGATCTCGGGAACGACTTTGGACTTGGCGGCTACAGGACTCATGGATACGACGCGGAAGGGATACGGGGGGTGGACGGGAAGGCAGAGCCGAGACTGGGCAAAGCTGGGCCAGAATCTGGAACCGCAGACGGGGAAGCCCGGGTCGCCTCAGGCGACGGGGAGGGGCGGATCAATGCACCTGAAATCGGTCCCAGACAAGACCGGAGCGAATAAGGGGAGAAGACGCTGCAGAAAACACGGAATTGGGCAATCCAGATCGCTGGATCCGGAGTGCGTCTTGGGGTTGCGTAGAGCGGCCGAAGCCGAGACAGGGAAGTCAGGGGTGGTCGCAGACCGGATTGCCTGAGAATGATCTCGGACGTGCTCAGCGGTCTTCCCTCTGGACGGAACTCTGTCCGGTTCCGACGGCAGCCACAGGACTGCCCAACAGATCCATCCTAGGAATTCGGTGAGACCTTTGCAAGACTGGGGCGCGGCAAGATCAACTTTCCCTCCGCTGTGAACACCCCCGCTGCGGTCCCGCCCCCCCCCTGGCTGGACGTATGGCTGGAGGCAGGCAGGGAGGGCCGCAGTTTCACCTATGGCAACCCCCAGGGTCTGATCCTGGGGGCAGGGGATTTGGTGCAGGTGCGGCTGCAAGGGAGGGCCCATGCCGGCCTCGTGCTCGGGAGCCTGGAGCGGCTGCCGGAGGCACTCGAGGGCAGGCGGATGCAACCGATCGAAGCGGTGCTGCAGCGGGCCGGCGTGGATCCGCGCTGGCAGGCCCTGATCGATGCCGTGGCGGGTGCCTGCCACACCAGTCGCTTCCGCACCCTCAAGGCAGCGCTTCCGCCGGGATGGCTGGGCCAACGGATCCGATCCGGCGGCCAGGGACGCCGCGTCTGGGTGGTCCACAGGACCCCGCCGCCAGCGGACGCCATGGCACCGACCACCACCGGCAGGCAGCAGCAACTGCTGGACGAACTGGAACGGCGGGGGGGGAGCTGCCTCCAGCAGGATCTGATCGGCAGCGGCGGATTCAGCCGTGGACTGATCACCAGCCTGGAAACCAGGGGCTTGGTACGCAGGGAGAGCAGCCTCCTCCTCCCAGGAGGGGTGCCGTTAAGGCACGGCGACGCTGGCGCTGGGGCGCCGCAAGAGGCCGCCGCCCAGCTCACCCCTGCCCAGGCAGAAGCGGTGAAGGCGGTTCAGGAAGCCCCCCCCGGCCAGTGCCTGCTGCTCTGGGGCGTGACCGGATCCGGCAAGACCGAGGTGTACCTCCAGGCGGCCTCCCACGAACTGGCCGCAGGCCGCAGCGTGCTGCTCCTGACCCCGGAGATCGGCCTGATTCCGCAGCTTCTGGATCGTTGCCGGCGTCGGTTCGGGCCAGCGGTGCTGGAATTTCACAGCGGCCTGGGGGAAGGGGAAAGGGTGGCCACCTGGCGCCGCTGCCTGAGCGCTGCGGAGGAAGGGGTGCCCTGTCTGGCGGTCGGCACCCGCTCCGCTGTTTTTCTGCCGCTCGGGCGGCTTGGCCTGATCGTGCTCGATGAGGAACACGACGGTTCCTACAAACAGGAGAGCCCGATGCCCTGCTATCACGCCAGGGAGGTGGCCCGCCTGCGGGCGCTGCAGGAGGGGGCAAGGCTGCTGCTCGGCAGTGCCACCCCTTCGCTGGAGACCTGGCGCAGCTGCCAGGAAGCCCCGGCCGGCTCCAGCAGCACCCGGTTGCTGCCGTTGCCGGAACGGATCGGCCAACGCCCCCTGCCCCCCGTGCGTCTGGTGGACATGCGGGCCGAACTGGCCGAAGGCCATCGACGACTGCTGAGCCGCCCGCTGATGGAACGGCTCGCCCGTCTGCCGGAGCGGGGCGAGCAGGCGGTGATCCTGGTGCCCAGGCGTGGCTATCGCTCGTTTCTCAGCTGCCGCAGCTGTGGCGAGGCGGTGCTCTGTCCCCACTGCGATGTCTCCCTCACCGTGCACCGCCAGGGGCAGGGGCGGGAATGGCTGCGTTGCCACTGGTGCGACCACCGCCAGGAAATCGCTGGGCGCTGCGGCCATTGCGGCTCCACAGCCTTCAAGCCCTTTGGAGCCGGCACCCAGAGGGTGGTGGAGCAGCTCACCGCGGAGCTGGAGGGCCTGCGGATGCTGCGCTTCGATCAGGACACCACCCGCGGCCGGGACGGACACCGGCGGCTCCTGGACCGCTTCGCCGCCGGAGAGGCCGATGTGCTGGTGGGCACCCAGATGCTGGCGAAGGGCATGGATCTGCCCCGCGTCACCCTGGCGGCGGTTCTGGCGGCGGACGGCCTGCTGCACCGACCGGATCTGCGTTCCTCGGAACGGTGCCTGCAACTGCTTCTCCAGCTGGCCGGCCGGGCCGGCCGGGGCGAACTCCCCGGGGAGGTGCTGGTGCAGACCTATTCCCCGGACCATCCCGTGCTGCGCCATCTGGTGGATGGGCGCTACGAACGGTTTCTGGAAGAGGAGCTGGCCCTGCGAAAGCAGGGGGGGCTGGTGCCCTTCCGCCGGGCCTGTCTGCTGCGGTTGGCGGGCCCTTCCGCCAGTCTCACGGCCACCGCAGCCACCGCCCTGGTGGAGATGGTGCGGCCCGCCCTGGAGGCGGCCGGCTGGCTGGTGATCGGGCCGGCCCCGGCTCCTGTAGCCCGGGTGGCCGGCAGAAGCCGCTGGCAGATCCTGCTGCATGGGCCGGAGCAGCCGCTGCCGCTGCCCGAGGAATGGCAATTGCGCCAGATCCTGCCCCAGACGGTTTCCCTGGCGATCGACCCTGACCCCCTGGAACTCTGAACCAGGCCCTCAGGCGGGAAGTTCAGGCAGGCAGTTCAGGCAGGCAGTTCAGGTAGACCGAAGCCCAGCCTTCGGCGCAGGGTCTGGAGCAGCAGCACCAGAGCCAGGGCCAGGGCGATGGCCACGGCACCGAGGCCCAGGCCGCTCCAGCGCCAGCATCGCAGCTCCAGGCGATTCACCCGACCCGGCTGCGGCGCCCAGACAATGGCCTGGCCGGCGGCCCCTGAAGAACCGGAGGCAGTGGGCTCTGCGAAGCGGGGAGGGGGCTCCGCCCGTTTCACCGCTGCGGGGCGCAGGGGGGAGAGCTGGAGACTGACATCCACTCCCGGCAGGGCCGGCACGGTCGTCAGATCGAATTCCAGAAGCAGTTGCTGTTGCACCCCCAGCAGCCAGTTGGTCTCCTTCCATTCCAACCGCGGCGGTGGCAGCGGCTGATCGGCGAGCGAAGCCGCCAGTTCCAGGCTCCGCCCCAGGGCCTGGAGGGCCTCCCGGGCGGGGAGAACAGGCGTCTGCAGCCGCTGGCCCTCGGATGCTGACCCCGCCGAACGGAAGGGGGTGGAGCTCTGGAGGGCCGCCGCGAAGCGGCGTTGCCAGGGAGTGGTGCGGCCACTGCTGCTCTGCACCAGATGGCTCACCTGCAGGCGACCGGGCCCCTCAAAACGGACCTGGCTGTGCACGTCCAGGCAGCCACCGAGCAGGGAAGCCAGCAGCAGCAGCACCAACAGCACCCCGGCCAGGGCAACGAAACCGAACGGTGTGCGGGTGGGCCCCACCGGCAGGGGTGGCGGCGGTGGTGGCCCGGGGGCCCGGCGCCGCCGCAGGGGGGTGGCCGTCCCTTCCAGCGACTGACCGATGGCCAGCTCGGGCATCGTGAGCGACCACTCACGAGGACGCTGTAGCTCCGGAGCCTCCAGCACCATCAGCAGGTCGCGGGCCTGGGCCCGCAGCTCAGGATCCACGCAGGCACGCAGACTGCGGCAGCAATCAGCGGCACGATCGGTGTGGCCCTGGCCCATCAGGGCGGTGGCCATGAGCAGTCGCATCCTGGCCCCGATGGCGGAAGCGGGAGCATGCTCAGGGAGCAGGGGCTCCAGCAGACGCAGAACTTTTCCGTACTCCCCCCGCTCGAGCAGGGGCCGGGCCTGCGCCAACGGATCGAGCACCATGACCTTCAGGGCTGAAGGCGGGTCGGGCTGCCCACCACCATCGTGCCGATCCCGGCATTGGTGAACACCTCCAGCAGCAGGGAATGGGGCACCCGCCCATCCACGATGTGGGCGGCCTTCACCCCCTGGGCCAGGGCCCGGATGCAGCATTCGGTCTTGGGGGTCATGCCCCCTTCCACCACCCCCTCGGCGATCAGCTGGCGGGCCTGGGCCAGGGTGAGCTGGCGGATCAGGGAAGCGGGATCGTGTCGGTCGCGCAGGATGCCGGGGGTATCGGTGAGCAGGATCAGTTTCTCCGCCTGCAACGCCGCGGCGAGCTCACCGGCCACGGTGTCTGCGTTGATGTTGTGGGCCTGGCCCTCCACATTGGGAGCCACGCTGGAGATCACCGGGATGTAGCCGTTCTCGAGCAGGGGCGAAAGCACCGAGGGGTCGACGCTAGCCACATCCCCGACCAGGCCGTGGGACCCATCGCCCCAGGTGCGGGCCTGTACCAGCCCCCCATCGCTGCCGGCCAGACCGACGGCACGACCACCGACGCGATTCAGTCCATTGACGATCTGCTTGTTGACCCGTCCAACCAAGACCATCTCCACCACGTCCATGGTGGCGGCATCGGTGATCCGAAGTCCGTCCTGGAACTTGGGCTGAATCTCCAGTCGACTCAACCACTGGTTGATCTCCGGGCCGCCGCCATGCACCACCACCGGCTGCACACCCACGCACGCCAGCAGGGCCAGATCCCGGAACACCGCCTCCCGCAGGTCCTCCTTCACCATCGCGGCACCGCCGTACTTCACCACCACCCTGCGGCCAGTGAACCGCTGGATGTAGGGCAGGGCCTCGCTCAGCACCGAAACGCGCTGGCTGTCCTTTTCGCTGACGAGCTGATCGTTCTCGGGATCAGGGAGAGGAGAGGGAAGACTCAAGGCAGGACGGGGGTGGGGAGAGACTCGGCAGGCAGCAGGGTCAGCTTCACCTGGCCGGGGGCGGACTGGCTCAGCTCGGCTCGCAGACCCGGACCGAAGAAGCGACCGAGTCGGTCCTGGCGCTGCTTCCACTTCTCGAACGGCACGCCATTGCAGGCAAAACGCAGGTCCAGGCCGTAGCCCCCCTCGCATTCCAGCTCCTCGATCGACTGAAGCTGGGGAGGCTGGTCTTCATCCCAGAGATTCAGTGCCTCAAGCGAGCTCTCCAGATGGGCCTTCTGGCCATAGCGCCAACGGGTGACATCGCTCAGCAACTTGTTCAGCGGTTCATTTCGGGGGTCCTGCCGCAGTTGCTGGAGCTGGGCCTTGGGGGTGACCCGCAGGGCCGGCGGTAGCTCCGATGATTTGAGGGCCAGCCCGCCCAGGAGGATCGGAATGCCGTAGAAGATCGTGGGCAGGCTGAGGTTGGCGTTGTCGCCGAGGTAGGCGATCGAGCCGATCACCGTGAGAACGGCTCCGGCGATGGTCACCAGGCTGCCTGGGGAAGTGAGCGCTTGCATCGCGCCATCCTCCTGCAACACGGGCCAGGATGGAATGGTTTCCGCTGCCGAGCCGATGCCCATGGATCCGATCGTCGGGGAGGGCCCCAGCACTCCGGAGCTGCTGGAACAACTGCAGCAGGACCGGCTGTGGCTGCTGCGTCAGCTGGATGATGGCCGCTGGCCGGAGTGGCGCCTCGATCTGGCTGCCCTGGAGCGGGAACTGGGCCAGTTGCTCGACCAGGCCCAGGAGGAGCTGGGGAGCCCCTGAGCGCCCCAGCGGAAGGTCAGAGGCGTCAGAAGGGAATGTCGTCCTCGGCTTCGTCCATTTCCTCCGGCACCAGGGGAGAGGTGTTCCACACGGGAGCCGCCGGGGCAGGGGCCGCCGGGGCAGGGGCGGCCGGGGCAGGGGCCGGAGCAGCGGCAGTAGGAGCAGAGCGCCGCACCACAGTCTGGCGGGACTGGCCTCCACGGTCCGGGGGGGTGTCGCTGATCGGCGCCGCTGAAGCCGGCGGGAAGGAAGCCTGCGGGAAAGCATCTCCATCCATGCCCTGGCTGGCGACGGAGCCGAAGCCTGAGCCGGAGCCGGAGGGCAGAGGATGGAGCCGACTGAGGGTGAATTCGGCCCGCTTCTCCTTGAGCCCATCCTGGCGGGTGAGGGTGTTGATCCGCAGCCTCCCCTCCAGCACGAGGCGCTGGCCCACCACCACGCGGTTCTGGAGATCCTGGGCCAGGTTGCCCCAGCCCACCGCCTTCAGCTGGCCCGGGGGATCATCCGGGCGGAGGCCATCGATGCGCACGGTCATCTCCGCCCGCGGGGTCTGGTTGTCCTGGGTGTAGCGAACCTGAGGAGCTTCCAGCACCTCCACCTCGAGCAAGCAGTGATTCACACCCCGACCATCGGATTGGACAATCCATCCTGATGCACCAACCCTCCCCCGACCAGGCCCGCCGCCTCTGGCTGCTGAGCGGCACCGGCGAGGGACCGCCCCTGGCCGCGCAGCTCCTGGCGCTGGGCTGGCGGCTGCGGGTGAGCGTCGTCACCCCGGCCGCAGCGCTGGCCTACCCGCCCCACCCGCACCTGGAAGTCCGCTGGGGAGCCCTGAATGGGGTGGAGGAGATCCTGGCGATCCTGCGCAGCGATTCAGGCCCGGATGGCTCCCCTGCCTTCCGCTGGGTGGTGGATGCCACCCATCCCTTCGCCACCGAGATCAGCCACAACCTCACCGCGGCCTGCGTAGCGGCCGGCCAGCCTCTGCTGCGGCTGCAGCGGCCCGCTGTGCTGCCGGACGCCGGAGCCCCCCAGCCAGAGCGGCTGCGCGAGCTGCCGGAACTGGCCGAACGGGTGGGCCGAGGGGAAAGACTGCTTCTGGCCATCGGTGCCCGCCGCCTTGCCGAAGCCGTTGGCCACAGCCCGCAGGCGCTGCACCATGCCCGGGTCCTTCCCCAGGCGGCAGCCCTGCGGCTGGCCATGGCCGCCGGGCTGCCGGCCGATCGGGTGGCCTGTCTGCGGCCCACGGTCGAAGGCCAGGTCGAGAGTGGTCTGTGCCGCCACTGGGGAATCGAAACGGTCTGCTGCCGCCAGTCGGGCGGGGTGGGCGAAGCCATGTGGCAGCAGGTGTGCTCCGATCTGGGCCTGAGGCTGCTGCTGCTGGCGCGACCGGCGGAGCCGGCCGGCGTTGCCTGTCTGCCCCTGCCGGAGCTGCTCGTCAGCCTGGGGAAACCACCGGCGAGTCCACCGGCGAGACCACCGGAGTGAGGTGCTGGGCCACCAGGCCGGGGAGGGAGGCCTGGGGACGGGGCCCCAGCTGGGTGACCACCTGGCCGGCGCAGAGGGATCCGAGCTGACCGCAGCGCTCGAGGCTTTCGCTGCGGGTATAACCGTGGAGGAAGCCGGCCGCATAGAGATCTCCGGCACCGGTGGTGTCCACCAGCGCACCCAGGTGGTACGGCGGGATCTCCCAGCTGTCGTTGCCGCTGAGCACCACGGAGCCCTTTTCACTGCGGGTGAGGGCCGCCACACGGCAGCGGCCCCGCACCTGGTCGATCGCCTGCTCAAAGCTTGCGGCCCTGTAGAGCGCCGTGATTTCCATCTCGTTGGCGAACAGCAGATCCACGTGGTGATCCACCAGCTCCAGGAAGCTGTCGCGATGGCGATCCACGCAGAAGGCATCGGAAAGGGAGAGGGCCACTTCTCCACCGCTGGCGCGGGTGGCTTCGGCGGCGGCCAGAAACGCTCTCTTCGCCTCCTCGCTGTCCCAGAGATAACCCTCCAGATACAGAACCCTGGCCTGACGCACCATCTCCAGATCGAGGTCGTCGGGATCGAGGCCCACCGAGGCTCCCAGATAGGTGCACATCGTGCGCTGGGCGTCGGGGGTGACCAGGATCAGACAACGGGCCGTGGAGGGCCCTTTCCGGGCGGGTGGGGTGTCGAAACGGGCTCCAACAGAGCGGATGTCGTGGGAGAAGATTTCACCCAGCTGATCATCCCGCACACGCCCGATGAAGCCGGCCCTCCCCCCGAGCTGGGCAATGCCGGCCAGGGTGTTGGCCGCCGAACCGCCGGAGGTTTCCAGCCCAGGCCCGACGCTGGCGTAAAGGCGTTCCGCCTGGGCTTCATCGAGGAGAGCCATGGTGCCCTTGGTCAGGCCGTGATCGTCGAGGAAGCGGTCATCGACCTGCACCAGCACATCGACGATGGCGTTGCCGATGCCAACCACGTCGAGGGTTTGGGGGGCATCAGCTGGCATGGAGAAGGAAGCGATGGGAGGGGCCTGGAACGGCAGACGAAGGGAGGAGCTGGATTCAGACGCTCAGCAGAGCCCGCTTCGGACCATGGATGGGGTCCTCCACCACGATCGTCTGATCGCGCTGGGCACCGAGGGAGACGATCGCGATCGGCACTTCCATCAGTTCGGCCAGGAACCGCAGATAGGACATGGCGGTGGGCGGCAGGTCCTCCAGGCTGCGGCAGGCGGCGGTGGAGCACTGCCAGCCCGGCAGGGTCACGAAGATCGGCTGACAGCGGGCGAAGTCCTCCGAACTGCTGGGGAAGTGCTCGATGCGCTGCCCATCCAGCTCGTAGGCCACACAGACCTGAATCTCGTCGAGCTCATCAAGCACATCGAGCTTGGTGATCGCCAGGCAATCGAGACCGTTCACCTCAACGGCATACCGGCCGATCACGCCGTCGAACCAGCCGCAACGGCGGCGACGGCCGGTGGTGGTACCGAATTCTCCCCCCCGGTCGCAGAGGTGGTCATTGAGGCTGCCTTCGAGTTCGGTGGGGAAGGGGCCTTCTCCGACCCGGGTGGTGTAGGCCTTGGCCACACCGATGACGCGGTCGATCAGGGTGGGACCGACGCCGGCACCGATGCAGGCTCCGCCGGAAACCGGATTGGAGGAGGTGACGTAGGGATAGGTGCCGTGGTCGAGATCGAGCAGGGTGCCCTGGGCCCCTTCAAACAGAATGTTCTTTCGGGCCCTGGCCGCCTGATGGATGGCACGGGTGCAATCCACCACGTGGGGGGCAAGGCGCTGGCCATAGGTGGCGTATTCCTCGATCACCGCTTCCGGATCGAGGGGATCCAGCCCGTACACCTTCTGGAGCAGGTCGTTCTTCTCCGCCAACGGACCGAGCAGGCGATCCCGCAGCCGTTCTTCGTCCAGCAGATCGATCACCCGGATGCCGTTGCGCTCCGACTTGTCGGCATAGGTGGGCCCGATGCCCCGGCCGGTGGTACCGATGCGACGGTCGCCCCGGCGCTGCTCCATCGCCTGATCCAGCAGGCGGTGGTAGGGCATGGTCACATGGGCCGAGGAGGCCAGCTTCAGGCCGGAAACATCGATGCCGAAATCGAGCAGGGTGTCGATCTCACCGAGCATCACCTTCGGATCCACCACGGTGCCGGAACCGATCAGGCAGATGGTGTCGGGGTAGAGGATGCCGGAGGGGATGAGGTGCAGCTTGAGCACACGGTCGCCCACCACGATGGTGTGGCCCGCATTCACACCGCCCTGGTAGCGAACGACGACGTCAGCGGAACGGCTGAGAAGGTCGGTGATCTTGCCCG
>JBKDOV010000015.1:0-13665 GCA_046342815.1 Cyanobacteriota bacterium | reverse complement strand
GCAGCGGTGATGCCCACCACCCGGGGGTCCTGCTCGCAGATCTTGACCAGGGTCTGGCCAAACACCTTGCTCCAGCTGGGGGGCTTGGGCTTGCTGGAGGGATAGGCCTTGCCGGTGGTGAGGTCAAAGGCGCTCTGGGCGTGGTAGCCCACCTGATCGGCCTCGGCGTAGGGATAGCCCTTGCCTTTGGTGGTGGCCACGTGCACCAGCACGGGACCTTCGAGGCGATGGGCGGCCTGGAAGGTGCGCACCATTTCGGCGATGTCGTGGCCGTCGATCGGACCCATGTAGGTGAAGCCCAGCTCCTCGAACACGGCGCCCAGCTTCGGCACCGCCAGACGCCGCATGCTCTCCTTCAGGCGCTCCAGCTCCTGGGGGAGCTCGCCGTGCATAAACGGCAGATGGCGGAAAGCCTCCTCGGCGCTGTCGGAGAGGAACTGCACCGGCTTGCTGTGCCGCATGCGGTTGAGATGGGTGGAAAGGGCCCCCACCGGCGGGCTGATCGACATGTCGTTGTCGTTGAGCACCACCAGCAGGCGGGTGCGCGGCAGGTGGCCGGCATGGTTGATCGCCTCCAGGGCCATGCCCCCGGTGAGGGAACCATCCCCGATCACCGCCACGCATTTGTGGTCCTCGCGGCGGGAATCACGGGCCAGGGCCATGCCGAGGGCGGCCGAAATGCTGGTGGAGGCGTGTCCGGCGCCGAAATGGTCGAAGCGGCTCTCGCAACGCTTGAGATAGCCCGCCACGCCATCTTTCTGGCGCAGGGTATGGAAATCCTTGTAACGACCGGTGATCAGCTTGTGGGGATAGGCCTGGTGGCCCACGTCCCACACCACCTTGTCGCGATCGAGATCGAGGGTCTGGTAAAGGGCAAGGGTGAGCTCCACCACCCCCAGGCCGGGGCCGAGGTGGCCGCCGCTGGTGGAGACCACCTCCAAATGCTTCTCACGGATCTGACGGGCCACAGCCTCGAGTTCGGCGGTGCTGAGGCCATGCAGCTGGTTGGGGTGGCTCAGCTCACTCAGATGCATGCCTTTCCTTCCTCTTCGACGGTCAATCTACGGGTTGCATCCAGACACACGGCGATAACGGCCACCGAAACGGGGATGGGTTGCGAAACTGGAGCCATGAACCTGGCCGCTTCCGGATCCAGCTCCGCCGCTCCCTGCCCGGAGCCCAGTGCCTACCTGCAGAGGATCCTGCGGGCTCGCGTCTACGACGTGGCGATCGAATCGCCGCTGGAGATGGCCCCGAACCTCTCGCGGCGTCTCGGCAACACCGTGCTGCTCAAACGGGAGGATCTGCAGCCTGTTTTCAGCTTCAAGCTCCGCGGTGCCTACAACCGCATGGTGGGGCTGACGGCCGAGGAGCTGGGGCGGGGCGTGATCGCCGCCAGTGCCGGCAACCATGCCCAGGGGGTGGCCCTGGGGGCCCAGAAGCTGGGTTGCCGTGCCGTGATCGTGATGCCCGTGACCACGCCGGCGATGAAGGTGCGGGCGGTGGCGGCCCGTGGCGCCGAGGTGGTGCTGCACGGCGACACCTACGACGAGGCCTACGCCGAAGCCCGGCGGCTGGAGCAGGAGCGGGGGCTGACCTTCATCCACCCCTTCGATGATCCGGATGTGATCGCCGGCCAGGGCACCATCGGCCTGGAGATCCTGCGCCAGTGCTCCGATCCGCCCGATGTCATCTACGTGGCGGTGGGCGGCGGCGGCCTGATCGCCGGCATCGCCGCCTACGTGAAGAGCCTCTGGCCCCAGGTGGAGGTGATCGGCGTGGAACCGGTGGATGCCGATGCCATGACCCGATCGCTGGCCGCCGGCGAACGGGTACGGCTGGAGCAGGTGGGACTGTTCGCCGACGGGGTGGCGGTGCGCCTGGTGGGGGAGCACACCTTCGCCCTGGCGCAGCGCAACGTGGACCGGATGGTCACGGTCGACACCGACGCCATCTGTGCGGCGATCAAGGACGTGTTCGAGGACACCCGCTCGATCCTGGAGCCGGCGGGTGCCCTGGCCGTGGCCGGCATGAAGAAGGATGTGGCCGAGCGCGCTCTGGAAGGAAAGACCCTGGTGGCCGTCGCCTGCGGCGCCAACATGAACTTCGACCGCCTGCTGTTCGTGGCCGAACGGGCCGAACTCGGGGAGCAGCGGGAGGCCCTGCTGGCGGTGGAGATCCCGGAGCGGCCCGGCAGCCTGCGGCGCTTCTGCGACCTGCTGGGCCAGCGCAGCCTCACGGAATTCAGCTACCGCCTGGCGGACCCGCAGCTCGCCCACATCTTTGTGGGGGTGCAGATCAGCGGCCCGGCCGACACCGCCCAGCTGATGTCGGACCTGGAGGCCGGCGGGTTTCCCTGCCTCGACCTCTCCGGCAACGAGCTGGCCAAGCTCCACCTCTGCCACATGGTGGGGGGCCGCCTGCCGGCCAGCGCCTCGGAAGCCCTGGAGCAGGTTCCGGAGCTCCTCTACCGCTTCGAGTTTCCGGAGCGTCCCGGCGCCCTGATGGCGTTCGTGAGCTCCCTGCACCCCAACTGGAACATCAGCATCTTCCATTACCGGAACCACGGCGCCGACGTCGGCAGGATCGTGGTGGGAGTCCAGGTGCCGACCGCCGACATCCAGGGCTGGCAGGCGTTTCTGGCGGAGCTTCCTTACCAGCACTGGGAGGAGACCCACAACCCCGCCTACCGGCTGTTCCTCGGCCAGAGAAGCCAGCCGCTGCAGCCAAGAACGGGGCTGGTGACGGCCTGACGCCTGCGATACGGTGCCCGAGGCCTGCGCTGGAATCCGACCATGGCCAGCCCTGATCCCGTTTCGGCGACGCCGATCCCCACCGGCCTTGGCCTGCTCTCGCTGCCAGCGCGAATCGAAGCGATCCTCTACCTCAAGGGCCGGCCGCTGACCCTGGCGGAACTGGCGGAGCTCGCCGGAATCAACCGCGACGAGGCGGAACTGGCGCTGATCACGCTGATGGCCGACTACGCCCATCGCGACACCGCCCTGGAAATCCACCAGGAAGGGCCCCACTACAGCCTGCAGCTGCGAGAAAGCCTGGGCGATGTGGTGCAGAACCTGCTGCCGGTGGACCTTTCCACCGCCGCCCTGCGAACCCTGGCCACCGTGGCGCTGAAGAAGCGCATCCTGCAATCGGAGCTTGTGGAGCTGCGGGGCTCCGGGGCCTACGACCACATCAAGGAACTGCTGGCCCAGGATTTCATCGAGCGCAAGCGCCAGAGCGATGGACGCTCGTACTGGATCAGCCTCAGTGAGAAGTTCCACCGCACCTTTGCGGTGAACACTGAGGAATTCAACGCGCGCGGCCGCAGCCGTCCCCCGATTTCCGGAGATCCGCCACCCGCCGAGGATGGACGGGGCGGGGAGGCTGCCTAGAGTTCGGAAGACGCCTCGCCGAGTCCATGAACGTTGTTGCCTTCCTGCTCCAGGTGCTGGCCCAGACCCTGGGCATCTACCTGCTCGTTCTGCTGGTGCGGGTGCTGCTGAGCTGGTTCCCCAACCTCGACTGGAGCAATCCGGTGCTCTCCAGCGTGAGCGCGATCACCGATCCCTATCTCAACGCCTTCCGCGGCCTGATCCCGCCGGTGGGTGGGCTCGACCTCTCCTCCCTGGTGGCGTTCCTGGCCCTGCAGCTGGCCCAGAGCCTGCTGACCGGCGCCGGCCAGAGCCTGATGAGCAGCGGCTACTGAGCCAGGGCCTGCTCGAGCGGCAGCAGTTCATCATCGGCCCCTGCCCGGGTGCGGACGGGGGCAGAGAAGCCGCGGGCCTTCACATTGCGCACCGCGAAGGGGCCGGGGGTTCCGGCCGGCACCGCCAGCCGCAAGGCGAATTCCGAACGGCCCGGGGGGATGTCGCCGATCGAACCCACCCGGGTGCGGTTGGGAAGCACCGGTTCTCCGCTGGCATCAATGATCCTGGCGAACACATCGGTATCGACCACCGTGCGGCGGCCGGGATTGATCACCACCCCCCGCAGGGCGTAGCAGCTCGCTCCGGAAGGCCGCCGCAGCTCCGGCTGGCTGCCGATGTCGTCGGCCGGGCATGGCTCGAGCAGCACTTCGCTGACCGCCAGTTCCGCCGCCCAGGCGGGGCTGGGGATGGCCAGCAGCAACAGGGCCACCAGCGGCAGACAGAGCAGACCCCGCCAGGCCCGGCGCCCCAGCTCTCCGGCACTGATGTTTCGCTGATTCAACGCCGGTCTCCGCTGCCTCCGATCACGTTACGGGCGGCACGACTGGCGAGCTTCTCCAGATTGGCGGTGGCGATGTCCTCAAGCCGCAGATCAAGCTCGGTGGCCAGCTGGGCCACGTACCAGAGCACATCACCCAGCTCGAGCCGCAGGTCGTCGCGCACGCTCTGGTCGAACTGACCCTCCCGATCCCGCAGCACCTTCTTGACCTTGTCGGCCACCTCACCGGCCTCCCCGCACAGCCCCAGGGTGGGGTAAATGGCATTGCGGCCGGCATCTGGATAACGGGCCGTCTCACGCGAGCGTTCCTGATAGGCCTGGAAGTCCATGACAAGCCGGCGAGGTGCAGGCCGGATGGTAGTTTCCGCCCTTAGACAGGCGCGCTCCGATGGCCAAACCCGATCTCATGCGTCGCACCAAGATCGTCGCCACGATCGGACCCGCCACGGAATCCCCGGAAGTGCTCCGGCAGCTGATCGAAGCCGGTGCCACCACCTTCCGCCTCAACTTCTCCCACGGCGATCACAGCGACCATGCCGACCGGATCGCCACGATCCGCCAGGTCTCGAATCAGCTGGGCGTGCAGACCGGCATCCTCCAGGATCTGCAGGGTCCGAAGATCCGGCTCGGCCGCTTCGAGGCCGGTCCGATCAGCCTGGCCAAGGGCGATTCCTTCTCGCTCACTTCCCGGGTGGTGAGCTGCAACCAGTCGATCGCCACCGTCACCTACGAGCGCCTGGCCGATGAGGTGACCGCCGGCAGCCGCATCCTGCTGGACGACGGCCGGGTGGAAATGGTGGTGGAGCAGGTGGACCAGCCGGAGCAGACCCTCCACTGCCGCGTCACGGTGGGAGGAGTTCTCTCCAACAACAAGGGGGTGAATTTTCCGGATGTGCAGCTCTCGATCCGGGCCCTCACCGACAAGGACCGGCAGGACCTCGCCTTCGGTCTGCAGCAAGGGGTGGACTGGGTGGCCCTCAGCTTCGTGCGCAACCCCTCCGACATGCTGGAGATCCGGGAGCTGATCCGCAGCCACGGCTTCAACACCCCGGTGGTGGCCAAGATCGAGAAATTCGAGGCGATCGATGCCATCGATGCGATCCTGCCCCTCTGCGATGGCGTGATGGTGGCCCGCGGCGATCTCGGTGTGGAGATGCCCGCCGAGGAGGTGCCGCTGCTGCAGAAGGAACTGATCCGCAAGGCCAACAGCCTCGGCATCCCGGTGATCACCGCCACCCAGATGCTCGAGTCGATGGTGTCGTGCCCCAGACCCACCCGCGCCGAAGTGAGCGATGTGGCCAACGCCATCCTCGATGGCACCGACGCCGTGATGCTCTCCAATGAGAGCGCCGTGGGGGATTTCCCCGTGGAAGCGGTGGCCACGATGGCCCAGATCGCCCGCCGGATCGAGCGGGACTACCCGCAGCGGGTGCTGGACAGCCACATGGCCACCACGATCCCCAACGCCATCTGCCAGGCCGTGAGCAGCATCGCCCGCCAGCTCAATGCCGCGGCGATCCTGCCGCTCACCAAAACAGGATCGACCGCCCGGAACGTGAGCAAGTTCCGCCCGAGCACCCCGATCCTGGCGATCACCAGCGACGTGAACGTGGCCCGCCGCCTGCAGCTGGTCTGGGGCGTGAATCCGGTTCTCGTGCAGGAGCAGTCCTCCAGCACCAGCACCTTCAGCCTGGCGATGGGGATGGCCCAGGAGATGGGGCTGCTGCGCAATGGCGACCTGGTGGTGCAGACCGCCGGCACCCTCTCCGGGGTCAGCGGTTCCACCGATCTGGTGAAGGTGGGCATCGTCTCCGCCGTGCTGGGCAAGGGCCTGGGCATCGGCAACGGCTCGGTGAGTGGCAAGGTGCGCGTGGCCAGCTCCCCGGAGGAGGCAGCCCGGCTGGAAAGCGGTGAAATCCTGGTGGTCAGGGAAACCAGCGCCGATTACCTGGAGGCGATCCGCAAGGCCAAGGGCCTGATCGCCGAGAAGGAGGGACGCGAGAGCCACGCGGCGGTGATCGCCGAACGCCTGGGGGTGCCGGTGATCGTGGGGGTGGCCAATGCCACCGTCGACCTGCGCCAGGGAGAGATCGTGACCCTTGAGGTGCAGGAGGGAGTGGTGCATCGCGGCGCCCGCAATCCCCTCGATGCCATTAGGACTGGCATCCACTAGGGATCGCTCATGGCCCACAAGCTGCCGCTGCGCGAAACGGTCGGCATGGCGTTCGACACGCTGCGCGCCAACCGGATGCGCAGCCTGCTCACCATGCTTGGCATCGTGATTGGCAATGCCTCGGTGATCACCCTGGTGGGGGTGGGCAAGGGAGCGCAGAATCTGGCGGAGGGTCAGCTCAGCACCCTCGGAGCCAATGTGCTGTTCGTGGTGCCCGGCACCAACGACACCCGACGCCAGGGCATCGACATCCCCAAGACCCTGGTCCTGGAGGATGCCCGCGCCATCGCCGAACAGGTGCCGAGCGTGCGCAAGGTGGCACCGCAGATCACCACCAACGACGTGATCCAGGCCGGTGGCCAGAGCCTGACGGCCAATGTTTCGGGGGTGACGCCGGAATTCCTGCCGGTGCGTCGCTTTGAGGTGGCCCAGGGGCGCTTCTTCAGCCAGAACGACCTCGATGGCGCCCGCAGCGTGGCCGTGATCGGACCGGACCTGCGTCGCAAGCTGCTTCCCACCGGCGAGGCGATCGGCCGCAGCCTGCGGATCCGCGGCCAGTCCTTTGAGGTGGTGGGCGTGCTGGCCGCCAAGGGGGCGGTGTTCGGAGCCAACCAGGACGAAACGGCCTACCTCCCCCTCACCACGATGGTGAGCCGGGTGACCGGCAGGGATTCCACCTACGGAGTCAGCCTCAGCTTCATCAGCGTGGAAGCCCGCGATGAAGCCAGCACAAGCGCTGCCGCGTTCCAGATCACCAACCTGCTGCGCCAGCGCCACCGCATCCTGCGGGAGGACGATTTCGCCGTGCGCTCCCAGAAGGACGCCCTGACGATCGTGGGCACGATCACTGGCGGGCTCACCCTGATGCTGGCGGCGATCGGGGGGGTTTCGCTGCTGGTGGGGGGCATCGGGATCATGAACATCATGCTGGTGTCGGTGAGCGAGCGCACCGAGGAGATCGGACTGCGCAAGGCCCTGGGGGCCCGCAGCAACGACGTCCTGCTCCAGTTCCTGGTGGAATCGCTGGTGCTGGCCAGCCTCGGTGGCGTGGTGGGCAGTGCGCTGGGGATCGGCACCGTGGCGCTGGTGGCGGCGCTCACCCCCCTGCCGGCCTCGATCGCCGGCTCCACGGTGCTGGCCACCGTGCTGCTATCCGGTTCGATCGGACTTTTCTTCGGCGTGGTACCTGCGCGGCGCGCCGCCCAGCTCGATCCGATCACGGCCCTGCGGAGCCTCTGAGCGCTGCAAGGCTGCAAGGCTGCAAGGCTGCAGGGCAAAGCTGTGCTTGGCCAGCCTGGGCCGTGACGAACAAAAGAAAGAAACTGTTAAAGCCTCGAAACAGTGGCGATCGTCACCAAACCCGCACGGGAGGAGATGGCTAGATGGTGCTACCAATCTGGAATCCCGTCTTGGCTCAACTCGACTGCGGCTACCGCAACGCTTCCGATCGGATGGTGATCGTGCGCTGCTGCGGTCCGGATGAGTTTTTCCTGGAACGGGTGGTGTTTCCCTTTGAGCTGCTCAGCTTCCAGTGCCCCGCCAGAACGGAGGTGGAAATCTGGACCCATGGGCTCGGCGGTCCAGAACTGATCGAGGCTCTGCCGGCCGAAAAACTGAGCATCGAACCCAGCGCCAGCCTCACCAGCGTGCTGGAGGCCCTGGAGACCACCCCCTGGCTGCAGGCGGGCTGAAGAAGGGGCCGATTCACTACCGAGCCCAGCGAAAAGGGTGGCAGCGCCTTTACACTTGTTTAAAAAGCGTCTCACCCCATGAACCAGCGCTGGCGTCTGATTGCTCTGTGGATTCTTCCGATCGGCGTTGCCCTCTTCCTCGCCTGGCAGATCCTCGGCAACGGAGGGGCCTCCCGCTTCACCCCGGGAGCTGCCAGCGCCTCCGCATCCGCCGGGGCCAGCACCACCACCGTGGCACCGCGCAATGCGGCGGTGGCACGCATGAGCTACGGCCGCTTCCTGGATTACGTGGACGCCGGCCGGGTCACCGCCGTGGACATCTTTGACAACGGCCGCACCGCGGTGGTGGAAGCGGTGGACCCCGACCTGGACAACCGGGTGCAGAGGCTGCGGGTGGACCTGCCCGGCCTCGCCCCTGAACTGGTGAACAAGCTCAAGGATCAGGGCATCAGCTTCGACATCCATCCCCCCAAGGCCGCTCCGCCTGCCCTGGGCCTGCTCGGCAACCTGCTGTTTCCGCTGCTGCTGATCGGCTCGCTGGTGTTTCTTGCCCGTCGCTCCAATGGCATGCCCGGCGGGCCCGGCCAGGCGATGCAGTTCGGCAAGACCAAGGCCCGCTTCCTGATGGAGGCCGAGACCGGCGTGATGTTCAACGACGTGGCCGGTGTGGAGGAAGCCAAGCAGGACCTCCAGGAAGTGGTCACCTTCCTCAAGACCCCCGAACGCTTCACCTCCGTTGGCGCCAAGATCCCCAAAGGCGTGCTGCTCGTGGGCCCTCCGGGCACCGGCAAGACCCTCCTGGCCAAAGCGATCGCAGGCGAAGCAGGAGTTCCCTTCTTCTCCCTTTCCGGTTCCGAATTCGTGGAGATGTTCGTGGGCGTCGGCGCCAGCCGCGTGCGCGACCTGTTCAAGCGGGCCAAGGAAAACAGCCCCTGTCTGATCTTCATCGATGAGATCGATGCGGTGGGGCGTCAACGCGGAGCCGGCATCGGTGGGGGCAACGACGAACGCGAGCAGACCCTCAACCAGCTGCTCACCGAGATGGACGGCTTCGAGGGCAACAGCGGCATCATCATCATCGCCGCCACCAACCGGGCCGATGTGCTCGACTCGGCCCTGATGCGTCCGGGCCGCTTCGATCGACAGGTGCAGGTGGATGTGCCGGACATCAAGGGCCGGCTGGAAATCCTCAAGGTGCACACCCGCAATAAGAAGTTGGCGGAGGATGTGAGCCTGGAAGTGATCGCCCGCCGCACCCCGGGCTTCTCCGGAGCCGATCTGGCCAACCTGCTCAACGAGGCCGCCATCCTCACGGCCCGCCGCCGCAAGGAAGCCACCACCCTCACCGAAATCGACGATGCGGTGGACCGGGTGATCGCCGGCATGGAGGGCAAACCGCTCACCGACGGTCGCAGCAAGCGCCTGATCGCTTACCACGAAGTGGGCCATGCCCTGGTGGGCACCCTGGTCAAGGCCCACGACCCGGTCCAGAAGGTGACCCTGATCCCCCGGGGCCAGGCCCAGGGCCTGACCTGGTTCTCTCCCGATGAGGAGCTGATGCTGGTCAGTCGCGCCCAGCTGCGGGCACGGATCATGGGCGCTCTCGGTGGCCGCGCTGCCGAGGATGTGGTGTTCGGCCATTCCGAAGTGACCACCGGCGCCGGGGGCGACATCCAGCAGGTGGCTTCGATCGCCCGCCAGATGGTGACCCGCTTCGGCATGAGCGATCTGGGCCAGGTGTCTTTTGAGGCCGGCAACCAGGAGGTGTTTCTGGGCCGTGACCTGATGACCCGCAACGATGGTTCGGATCGGCTGGCCAGCAGGATCGATGACGCCGTTCGTGCCATTGTCCAGTCCTGCTACGTGGACACCGTGAAGCTGGTGGAGCAGCACCGCGACTGCATGGACAGGGTGGTGGAACTGCTGATCGAGAAGGAAAGCCTCGATGGCGACGAGTTCCGGGCCATCGTCTCCGAATTCACGGTGATTCCTGAAAAGGAACGTTTTTCCCCCCTGCTGGCAGGCTGATCTGAACGTCTTCCCTTTCCCTTGACCTTCCTGACGGCCTCGATCACCGCTGCTGCCTCATCCCCGGAGATCAACGCCTACCTGCCCGGTACGTTGCTTCCCCGGGGATTTTTCCTGATCCTGGGGGTCCTCTATCTGGGAGCCCTGGCCGTTGATCGGCTGTCGGAAAGGCTGCGAATGCCAGCCTCTCTGGGTGTATTGCTGCTGGGCTTCAGCCTGCATGCCGTCCATCCCGATTTCCACCGGGTCACCCACCAGCAGGTGGAATCGCTCCATCTGTTCAGTCTTGCCCTGCTGCTGTTCTATGCAGGCCTCAAAACGGATCTCAACCGGATCCGCGGCACCCTCGGGTTCGGTCTGAAGCTGGCCAGCCTGGGGTCCGTGATCACGGTGGTGCTGTTCAGCGGGACCCTGATCTGGTGGGGAAGGCCCCTCACCGGCGCCGGAGCTGACTTGCTGCTCAGCCCGATCCCCTGGTCAGCCGCGCTGGTCACGGCCTCCTGCCTGGTGGCGATCGACGCCTCAGCCACCGATGACCTGCTGGAATCCCTGGACCACAGCTTTCCCGCGCGGCTGCGCCACCTGCTCCACTTCGAGTCTTCGCTCACGACCCTGGCGGCCCTGATCTGCTTCGGCTTTCTGGTGAGCATGCTGGAGGTGAATGGCCATGCTGGCCATGCCGACTTTCACCCCGCCAGGATCGGCCCTCAGGGGGTGCCGCTGCTGGACGTCCTGCGCCATCTCATCTCCGGAATCCTGGCCGGTCTGCTGGTGGGTATCGGAGCCCGTCCGCTGATCAACCGCCTGGTGCGGGCCCAGGAGCATCTGTTGATCATGACCATCTCCCTGGCCTTCATCACCTACGGCCTTGGGCAGTTCTTCGGCGGCGGTGGGATGGTGGCCGTATTCATCTCTGGATTGCTACTCGGCAACTGGCACTACCGCTCCAGTCGATTCGACCAGAAGGCGATGCGGGAGGTGATGCTGCCGTTCAACACCGGAGCGGAATTCACGATCCTGCTGCTGCTCGGGATTCTGGTCTCCCCTGCCGATGTGCTGACCATGCTGCCGCTGGGGATCTGCCTGGCCCTGGTGCTGCTGCTGGTGATCCGGCCCGTGAGTCTGTGGATCAGCAGCAGGGGCTCGAAGGTGGAACCGGCAGAACTGCTGTTGCTTTCCTTCGGCGGTGTGAGGGCCGGAGTTTCCCTGGCACTGGCGATGGGCCTGCACCAGGAACTTTCTCACCTGAGGGGAGTGATGACTCCCCAGGCCGAAGATCTGGCCGCCAACCTGACGGCGACGGTATTTGTGGTTGTGCTTGTGGCGACCTTGCTTCAGGCCTTGCTCCTGCCGCTGCTGGTGCGCCGGCTGGAGAACTGAGCTCGCTGCAAATCAACGCTGGCGATCAGACCGAGCGCATCGGACGCTTATCGATCACCTTGTCGATCAGGCCATACTCCACCGCTTCGGCCGGGGACATGAAGAAGTCGCGATCGGTGTCTTCCTCGATCCGGCTCAGGGGCTGGCCGGTGCGGTCGGAAAGTTCGGTGTTGAGCTTCTTCTTGAGATAGAGAATCTCATCGGCCTGGATGCGGATGTCGCTCGCCTGGCCCCTTGCACCACCGAGGGGCTGGTGAATCATGATCCGTGAATGGGTGAGGCTGCTGCGCTTGCCCTTGGCACCAGCGCAGAGAAGGAAGGCTCCCATCGAAGCGGCCAGGCCGACACACACCGTCTGCACATCGGGCTTGATGTGCTGCATGGTGTCGAAGATGCCGAGGCCGTCGTAGACGGAACCGCCGGGGGAATTGATGTACAGGAAGATGTCCTTGTCGGGATCCTCTGCCTCAAGGAAAAGAAGCTGGGCCACCACCCGATTGGCAGATTCGGAGGTGACGGGCTCCCCGAGGAAGATGATCCTCTCCCGCAGCAGACGGGAGTAGATGTCGAATGCCCTCTCTCCTCGGCCCGACTCTTCAATGACGATCGGGATCATCGACGGTGCACGGGCAACTCGGTCGATCCTACTGACCTTCCGCTGCAGCGCTAGGGTCGGCTGACCCACCCGCAGAAGAGCGTGAGCGCCGCCCTCACCGTCGCCGACAGCAAGCGTGCCTTCCACGCCGCTTTCCCCCACGTGATCAGCCCGCTCTACCGGCGGATGGTCGACGAACTACTGGTGGAACTGCACCTTCTCAGTCGCCAGAGCGGTTTCCAGCCCGATCCCCTGTTCGCCACTGGAGTGGTGCAGGTGTTCGACAGCTTCTCCCGGGGCTATCGCCCCGAACAGCAACGGGAGCCCCTGTTCTCCGCCCTCTGCGCCGCCTCCGGCTTTGATGCCGGATCGCTGCGGCGCCAGCGGGACGAGGCCATGGCCGCCATGGGTGCCCACAGCGTGGAAGAGGTGCGCAGCTGGATCGAACACCAGGGGGAGGGGGCGCCGGAACCCGTGGCCCAGGCTCTCGGAAACGTGCGTCGCTCCGATTTCCACTACTCGCGGCTGATGGCCGTGGGTCTGCTGAGCCTGCTGGAGCAGGCCCATGGGGCTGATTCCATGGATCCCCAGGCCCTGCGCCAGGCCGCCCACGAAACCGGAGAGGCGATGGGCCTGCTCCGCGATCGGCTCGACAAGGACCTCAGCCTCTACACCACCAACCTGGAGAAAATGGCCCAGGCGGTGGAGCTGATGGAGGAGACGGTGGCCGCCGATCGGCGCCGACGCGAACGGCAGAGCGTCAGCGGTTCAACGGAAGCTGAAGGCGCCCCAGCAGCTGGCTGATCGGCTGGCTGGGTCCCAGGGAACCCGGCAGGGGTTCGGCAACGATCCCCAGCTGGGTGGCCCTGCGCACCAGCTGGGGCATCGCCTCAGGCAGCAGGCCCAGCTTGTCGAGGGCATCGGGCCGCACGCGCAGGCTGATCACGGCGGGCGGCCGCAGGGTCGCCTGAGCTGGGGTGGTGGGCTGGGGCGGAACCGGCCCGAGGAACAGCAGCAGCTGGGGGCTGCCGCCCGCCGCCGGCAACCATCGCCAGCCACCGACCACCACCCCATCCTCCCGGCTCCAGACCGCCAGATCCGGCGAGGAACCGGAAGCGACGGGGCTGGTCGCAGCGGGGGGACTGGCCGGGACGGCAGGAGCTGGCGCAGCTGTGGTGGGCGTCTCACCGGCGCTGGGGGTAGCAGCGGCGCTGGGGGGCTCAGCGGCGGGGGGTGTGCTGCCGGCGGGGCGGAGTTTCTGCTCCTGCAGCGCTTTGGCAACCACCGTCAGGGCCTGCTGCCAGGGCCTGGGGTCCTTGCCCACCCCCAGCTGCAGTTCCAACGAAGCCAGGAAAGGCCCTTGGGGCTGGGGCCGCAGCCGCAGGCGGAAGGGAGCCTGGCGCAGCATCGCCATCCGCCCGCCATCCAGGCCATAGCGGCTGGCCAGGGGTTCACGGATCAACTGGCGCGACAGCAGGCCCTGCAGCAGCGGGTCCAGGGACGGCCCCTCCAGTTCCAGCAGCAGATCGGCGGACAGCGGCGGCTGGGAGGGCAGGGGACGCTCCAGAGAAGCCGCGGAGGCGGAGGCGAGC
>JBKDOV010000014.1:0-14496 GCA_046342815.1 Cyanobacteriota bacterium | reverse complement strand
TCTTCCGGCTGCTGAGCGAACCAGCCCGCCTGCGGCTTCTCTGCCTGCTGCGCCAGGGTGAACACGATGTGAACGGGCTGATCCAGGCCACCGGCTTCTCCCAGTCGCACATCAGCCGCCAACTGGGCCAACTGCAGCGCGCCGGCCTGGTGCGCTGCGAACGAGAAGGGGTGCGCACGATCTGGAATGCCGACAACGCCTTGGTGGACGATCTCTGCGCCCTGGTTCAGAACCGCCTGCGCCAGCGGCTGGAGTCGCAGCTGCAGCAGCTGACTGCCGGGTGAGCCGATCCGGCTCAGCAGAGATCCTCGGGTTATCAACGCAGGAATTCCCCGCTTATTCGCGGTAGTCGCAGCGAACACAGCGCCTGGAACTGGCGAAGGCGACCCAGAACGAGCGTCGAGACCGTGCCGTGCTCAGGAAGTCAAAGCATCGACTGTGCTGCCAAAGCCGTGCTGATTGAGATATTGGCTCGTCTGCTCAAGGTTCTGATAGATGGCATACCTGATATTTCCATCCAAATGCATTAGAGACCGGAGATAAGCAGAACCATCATTCACCTTCCAATACACCTCGAAAATGCCGTCGTTGTCGAAGTCAGCGGAGGCTACTGGGGTCAGATTGCCAATCTGCAGGTCATTCTGGAAGCGGTTCTGGCTGTCAAAAGGTCCAAATCGTACCGGTGCAATCTCCCCATTCTTCAGGCGTCCACCATTGGCTTCCCCCTCGGCAACGTTGGGATCGTTGTAAATCCCCACCACCCTGGTGATGCCACCTTGTCCGTGGTCTCCATAATCCATCTGCCCGGTCAATGGGTCGACATTGGCGGTCACCCAGCGACGGCTTTGCTGATTGGTGAAGATAGCTTCTGGGTAGCCATCTCCATTCACATCCAACCCACCCTGATATCGATATTGACTCTCGACAGAATCCTGAGCCCCACCATGCCTGGTACCACCGAAGTCTCGGATGTCCGTGAGCTGATAGTACTGACCAGATGCGAGGGAGAAACCAACGCTTGGAATTTTGAACTCCGGAGTTCTGGGTGGTTCGGCTCGATGGCTGGATGTATCCGCAATGGCAATAAATCCAGTATTGGCAACCTGGTATTGGCGAGAAGGATCAGAGAACAGCCTTGCTACGAGATACTCCGGCCCTTCAATTTTAAAGTCATTGGCCAGAATGGTAGTGAAAAAGAACTGGCCATTGGCATCAATGGTTCCATATCCACTCATGCCACTACCAGAAAGGTCAGACTGATCAATCCCAGCGCCATCCAATGCCCAATAGAAAGGGGTGCCGATGGCAACCCCTGATGTTGCAATAGAAAAAGTCAGCTGTTGACCTTCGTTCACGTTGCCCGAAGCGGCAATGATAGAATAGGTAGGCTCGTTTATGTTCAGGACATCTACCGTTAATGCCCTGGTGAAAGAAAGAGGTGGATTGCCATTATCGGTGGCCTTGATGTTAAGCCTCAAATTCTGCTTGCTCTCGTAGTCAATCGCAGCACCACCCCTTACTCTGAGCTGATTTCCAACAATCTCCACCAGGCCATTATCGGCATCATTGCTGCCGTTCCCAGGCGTAAGGGCATAGGAAAAAGTGCTGTTGCGATCAGGATCACTTACAGAAAGACTGCCGATCACTGTGCCACCGGTGCTGTTCTCCAGAACGCCGGTGCTTGCGATGATCAGGGAGGTGGTGTAGCCGCTGCGGGTGGCCTGCAGGCGCGCTCCCACCTCGACCTCCAGGTCTGCCGGTTCGGTGAAGGTGTGCAGGTTGCGGGAGAGTTCGGACAGGCCGGAGCGGAAGCGCTGCAGCCCCATGGTCTTGAGCTCGTTCACAGCAGCGAGGAAGGTGGGCCCGTCGCTGTCGCGGACACCGGCAACCAGCTGATCCAAGCGGCGACCGAACTCCCAGATCGCTTCAGCCGCATGCTCGGCACTGGCCCGGATCAACACCGCCAGGGGATCGTCCGCCGAGGGGGCCAGGCGGGCGCGCAGGCTGTTGCCGGCCGTGAGCAGGGCATCGGCAAGGATGTCGTTGCTGGGTTTGCCGGCGGATTGGGCCAGCACGGCCTGTGCGATCTCGCCCATCAGGTCGAGCTCGCTGGCCAGGCTGCCATCCACCTGGTTGCTCGCCAGCTCTTCCAGCGTGGTCAGCAGCAGATCAAAGGCGAGATGCAGCTTGGCGTGGGCGATGTAGGCCCGCTGTGCGGAGGTGCCGCCGCTGATCGCGGCGCCCTGCCGGGTCAACTCCAGCACCGGATCGCTGCCCAGGTAGTCAAAGCCGTTGAGGTCAAAGCTCCGGCCGATCCTGTCGGTCAGTTCGGTAGTGGTGTGGCCGAGCTCAAGCCCCAGGGCATGCAGTGTGGTGAGCGGTGTCACCATGGCACCGAAGGGCGCCAGCAGCGGAATCTCCATCCGGAAGCCGCTGCTGGTGTCGGTGCCGCCCACGGCAACGATGTGTCCCTCCTCTGGATCGATGCTGCCGTTGCGGTTGGTGTCGAAGCTGCGGTGATCAATCGCCAGGTGATAACTGGCGTCGTTGTTGGTGATGGTCCACGGCTCGTTGGAATCAATGCGGCCGTTGCTGTTGCCGTCCCAGAACACGGTGGCGCCGCTCAGGTAGCCGTTGGAGGCGGTGCCGCTGCCGTAGCTGCCGCCCACGCCGAATTCAAAGATCGGGATGGTGGCGAGCTTTTTCTGCCACACGGTGTCCCAGATGGAGTAGAAGCCCGTGTCGAGCCCCACCTGGACTTTGGCTTTGAGATAGGCGGATAGATCACCCACCAGCTCGAAAAGATCCAGCGGGTTGGCGATGCGGCTCAGGATTTCATTGCCGCGGATCTTGCCATCATCGGTGCCGGCAATTTCCCCTTCGTCGAGCAGGTCGAAGCTGGCGCCGGCTTCGAGCCCGCCGGTGATGTCGGCCCGCACCACCACCGCGCTGAGGCCAAGCCCGGCACCCATGCTGGCATCAAGGCTGAATTCAGGGATGTCGACATCGTCGGAATTGCGGTCGGCAACATAGAAGCCATCAAAGACTTTCCAGGCCTCACTGGCCTTGAAGTTATCGGCACGCCACTCATTGAGGCCGTAGGTGTCGAAGCCAAAGCCGATCGTAGCGTCCACGCCGAAGCCGCCTTCGATGATCCCGTCGATGCCGGGATAGATGTAGAAAGACTTCTCGATCTCCGATTCCATCCCCATCGAGGGCATGCGCCATGTGAAAAGGTCAACGTCCTGCCCCAGCAGCAGCTGAATGGCATTCTTGGGGTCATCAATCAAGGGAATGGTGAAGCCAAGTTCATCGAGCTTGTCCATCACCTCCTTGAACTTGCTGCTGCCCTTCCCGCTTCCGTCCTTGCCGCCGCTGTCGGCTTGATCGGCGGTATCACCAGCCAGGTCTGGCGTGGTGGCGTCATCCACCGTGACGCTCTCGGTGCCATCGCCCTCCTCCTGGCTGCCGGCCTTGAGCGCGGGTAGTTCGTAGCTGCCAAAGTCGACATAGAAACTTCCCTCCTCGGCCATCGCGTCCAGGTCACGCACCAGATCCATCACCCCCTTCACCACGTCAAGAAACTCAACCGTGGCATTGATGGTGGCTTCCAGTTTTTCGCCTTTGGCGGGGTCGATGGTGGCGTAAAAACCGGCAAACCACTGGGCCAGATCAATGGCGCTTACCCTGTTGTCGCCATCCTGATCGAAGCTCTTGGCCAGGCCGATGGAGCTAAAGATCTGGGTGTCTGAATACAGGGCATCAACGATCGGATACAGGGGATTCAGGATGCTGTCAATGCCGTCAACAACGGGCTTGAGCATGCCGGTGATGTAGGTGCCCAGATCGAGCTTGATGTTGTCAAAGAAGATGCTGGTACTGGCTTCTTCCGCTTCGCTCTCCTCCTGGTTTGAGTAATCAAAAAGAGGCAGCAGGGTGGCCAGGTCGAAGCTGAAGGATGGAATTGCTGCCGAGCCCCCCACGCTTGTGGTGATCCCCATCGAGAGGGCTGCATCACCGCTGAGGCTGTACTGAAACAGCTCTTCAAAACTGGTGCTTGGATTCGTCAGTTCCTCCAGGGTGAGGCGGCCATCGGCACCGGCACCGCCGTTGAGATCGAGAGTGAAATCCACATTCAGGCCGGTGGCCACCGCTTCACCGGCCTGCTCGATGATCGTTTCATTCACCGTGGGCTGGTTGATTGCCTCCAGCTGCAGGAAACCAAGGCCACCGGTGAAGCTGAAATCGTCGGAGAGGGCGGTGGTGTAGTTGGCGTGGACATAGGTCTGTTCGGGATCGGTGTCCAGGCTGATGTCACCCTTTGGGCTGAACTCCAGGGTCACCTGCGCGTCGTAGCTGTAGCCAGCGTCAAGGCTTCCCTGGCTCTGGAAGCCGAGGGCCGGCAGGCCAAGGTCGGCCGCCAGGGGTATGGAAAACAGATCTTCCTCGTCGCTGAAGGTGAAGGCCACCGCCACGTTGCTACCGCGCATCGACAGCGACACGTGGTCTTGGGCGATGCCGATGCCATCGGCGATCAGCTTCTTGAGGTTGCTGGGGGAGGGGGTGCCGGCGGCGCTGACACTCTGCACAAGCCCGCTGAGGAAGCGGCGGAAACCGCTGCCCACCTTGCCGTCGAGGCTGCCCACGATCGGCAGCGACAAGCTTTCGATGCCCTCCTGCAGGGAGGTGAGCGAGCTGTCCAGCGAGGTGGCGGTGCTTGTGGGCAGTGGCCGGTCCATCACGTCCACCGTCTGCACGGTGTTGGTGAAGTGGTTTGGCTCAGTGCTGTGGCTGGTGCTGTTGTAGTTGGCGTCGCCGCTGCTGAAGCTGTAGCTGATCTGGGCGGTGTGCAGGCCGGTGTTGGGGCGGCTCGGGTCTTCGGTTTCATCGACCCCGGCGATCTTGTTGTCATCGCGGGCGGTGACGGTTACCACCTGGGGGGTGAACCAGTTGGCGCTGGTGAAGGTGAGGCTGCGCTGGTAGGCCGCGCTGGCGTCGCCCAGCTGGCGGGTGCTGCTGCCGGCCGCGGGGTTGCCCGTTTCCTGCAGCGTGATCGTTACGGAGCTGGTGGGCTGGCTCAGCAGCACCACCTGGAACTGGCCGCCGGTGCTGTTGCCCTCGGTGGCGAGGGCCCGGCTGCCGGTCGTGATGATCGCCACCCCAGCCTTGTCGTTGTTGAGGATGGTGACCGTGGCCGAGGTGGAGGGATCGCCGCTGCTGAAGCGGTAGCCGCTGCCGCTGCTGAGGCTCACCACGAATTGCTTGTCGGTGTTGTCGGCCACGAAGTCGTCGATCGGCACCACCCACACATCGGCGCTGCTGCTGCCGGGGGGAATGCGTACCTGGCCGCTCACCGCCGGCGGACTCTGCACCACCTTGCCCAAGGCGCTGGTGCCACTCCCGTAGCCCAGGCCGGGATCCAGGGTCAGGGCGTTCACGGTGTACCCCACCAGCAGGCCATCGGCACCGGCCGAGGTGGCTGTCGGTGCCGAAAGGCGGATGCGGAAGCGGCCTGGGGCGGCTTCTTCGGTGCTGTTGCTCGCCAGCTCCAGGCTGGCGGTCGGCAGGTCGTTGTCGACGATGTCGATCGGCAGCGGTGTCACGCTCAGCCCCTGGAAGCGGGCGTCGCTGCTGCTGGTGCTGAAGGTCAGCTGGCTGCGGGTCACGTCTTCCACCGCCTGGTCGTCAACGGCCCGGAGTTGCACCTGGCGTGCCACCGACCAGTTGTCGGCGGTGAAGGTGAGGGTTTCGGGGCGGCCGATGCTGCGGTTGTTGATCGTGAACTGGTCGTCGGCCGGGGTCAGGGTGACGGCGACATCGGCGCTGGGCTGGGCGCTGAGCTGGAGGCTGAGGAAGCCATTGCCGCCGCGGCTCAGGCTGCTGGGCACCAGCCCCAGGGTCACGCCGGCGCTGTCGTCGTCGGCCACCCGGGCCTTGAGGGTCACGCCGGTGTCACGGATGGCGTAGAAGGCATCGTTGCTGGCCGTGCGCGTGTGCACGGTCACGTCGATGTCGCCGTCGTCGAGGCGGTCGTCCTGGCCCTGCAGGCTGAAGGCCTGGGGGGTAGCCCAGGTTTCCGGGGTGAAGCTCAGCCCCAGGCGGCTCACGCCGGTGCCGCCGCTGGCAGGCACCAGCAACAGCTCGCTGGTATCGCCGGTCTCCAGGTAGACGGTGACGGTTTCCGTCGGTTGGCTGGTGAGCCGCAGCCAGCGCTGCTGGCTCTGCCCCTGTTCCGTCAGCTGGATCACCGCCCCCAGGTTCACCGGATTGGCGCCGGCGGCGTCGCTGCTGATCTGAATGCCAGGGGTGTCGTTGTCGGTGATGCTGAGCTGGGCCGGGTTGGCAAAGGTGGCACTGGCGGCCAGCCCGGCGATCGCCGGCACGCTGCTGTTGCCGGTGCGGTTCGTGGCCGCCGCCTTCACGGTCTTGGCCTGACCGCTGGTGGCACCGTTGGCCGGTGGGCTGAGGGTGAGGGCTTCCCGCAGGGTCAGATCGAGCAGGGGCTCACTGCTGCCATCGGCGCCCGTGCGGCTGTAGCTGAGCACGGTGCCTGCCGCCAGGGTCACGCTGCTGCGGTTGGTGGCGGCCAGAGCCAGGCTCACCGTGCCTTCGCCACTGGTGGCCCCGGCCTGGTTCGGCTGCCAGTTGTCGCTGGCCAGCACCGTCACCGCCGGATCCAGCACCTGATAAGCCCCTGTGGCCACGCTGCCCACCAGGCCCGTGGCCGTGCCGCTGAAGGGGGAGGTGCCGTCGGCGGCGGTCAGCTGACCGGCCACCGCCGTGCTGCGGTCGCGGTGCAGCGTGATCGCCTGGGCCAGGGTGAACCGGGCCGTGCTGCTGCTGTTGCTGTCAGGCCCGAGGCTGAGCACGGTACCCGCCGCCAGGCTGAGGCTTTCCTGGGGGGTGCGGCCCAGCACCAGGGTGAGCTGCACACTGCCCACCGTCGCCGCAGCGCCCTCGCCCACCACCTGCACCTCCACGCTGCGGGTCTCGAGCAGATCGATCAGCAGCTGTTCACTGCGGTTGCCCCCGGGCACCCCTTCGGCCACCTGATCGTCGTTCGCCTGCACGCTGAACTGCGCCGAACTGGAGCCGGCGGGAATCAGCAGGTGCAGGCCGTTCACCCGCTGCAGCCGGCTTGCCGGCACCAGCTCCTGCACATCGGCGCCGCCGTTGGCGCTGGGGCGGGTCCAGCGCAGGGCGATCTTCGGATCCTGGCTGGTGCTCGCCTGGTAGTCGAGGGTAAGGGCCAGGAAGCTGCCGCGTTCCAGATAGAGGCTGGCGGTGCTCCAGGTGCTGGCCTGATCGAACCACTTGTCGATCAGCCGCTGGCCGTCGAGGCTGAGCCGCACCCCGCCCTGCACGGCGGTGGAGAAGGTGTACCAGCCGGATTGATCGATCCGCACCCAGCCCGACCAAGTGACGTTGAAGGCGCCAGAGAGGCCCATCGAGTTGAAGGTGGCCCCCGTTTCATTGATGCCGTCGCCATCGACCTGGGCGGTTTCGCCCGTGGCCGTGGATGCCTTCTGCAGCCTGGTCAGGCCGCTGAGGCTGCTGCTGCCGCTCAGGGCCTTGATCAGCACGTCGTTGTCGCTGACCCCGTTGTTGCCGCGGTTGAGGTCGAAGAACACCAGCGTGTCGACGCTCGCCGCTGCCGAGAGCCCCACCTGGACTGTGCTGGCGTCGCTGCTGCCCTCGCCCACGCTGCTCCGGCTGGGAGTGCTGAACGAGGCCAACGGTCCGCTGCCGGCCCCCTGCTCGGCCAGGGCCGGATCGGCACTCAGAGCGTCGTCGTCGACCGTGGTGATCGCCAGTGCAGGCACAAGCGCGGCGTAGGCGCTGTCGGTGCTGCTCAGCCGGAAACTCACCAGCTGGGTGATGTCGCCATCGCTGCTGCCGTCGTCGACCCCCCGCAGCTGCAGCGTCTGCGGCACGCTCCAGTTGTCGGGTGTGAAGCTGAGGCTCGGGGGCGACCCCGGTCCGCTGATCTGCAGCTCTTGAGCGTTGAACGAGGCGGTGTCGAGCGTCACGCTGACCGCCGCGCTGGGGCGGCTGGCGAGGCTGAGCCCCAGGGTGGTGCTGCGGCCGCTGGTGGCGTCGTCTTCGTTGACCACGGCATCGGCGGTGGTGATCCAGGCCCCATTGGCGCTGAGCAGGCTGAAGGTCAGCGCCGCCGTGTCGTTGTCGCCGAGGGTGGCGGTGCTGCTCAGGGAGCTGCTGGTGGTGCTGTAACGGCCACTGGCCACCAGGCTGAGGGTGAGGGATTCGCGCCCTTCGGCGCTGTCGTCGTCAACAGGCGTCAGCCGCACCGCCGCCCGGTCGGAACCGACCGGAATGAGCACGCCGTAGGTGGTGGCGCTGGCGAAGGCGGCCTGCTGATTGAGGGCAGCGGCGGGCCCGCCGGCGGCATTGGTGGTGGGGCCGGCGTTGGCGTTGTTGAAGCTCCAGCCGCCGATCAGGCCGCTGCCGCTGGCCTTGGTGGCCGTCATCGAGGCCTGGATCTGGGCGGTGGTGCGGGCGCTGTTCCAGACACGGGCGTCGCGCACAGCACCGTGCAGGTAGCCGTTGTTGGTGTCGCTGGCCCAGGCGCTCTTGCCCACCCAGTTGTAGGAGCGGACCCGGCTGAGCGGCGCTTCGCTGAGGCTGCCGCTGGCCACGGTGCGGCCGTTCACGTAGAGGCTGGCCTTCCGGTTGGCATCGATGCTGAAGGCCAGGTGGCTCCACTGGCCCAGGCTGAGGGCATCGCCGGCGGCCGCGGTGAGGTTCCCCACCTGCTGGCCCTTGGCGTTGTACACATGCAGGATCGGCTGCAGCGTGTTGTTGGTGAAGCCAAGCAGGATCTCGTTGACGCCGGCTCCATCGGCAAACTCCAGCACCGCTGGCCAATAGCTCATGGCATCGGGCCGCACCCAGGCTTCGGCGCTGAAGGCTCCGCTGGCCCCCACGCTGGTCAGGTCGCCCAGGTTCACGTGGCCCGTGCCTCCGGCGGGCAGCGTCAGCGGCTGGTACGCCCGCTCCGGATCCAGTGCCGCGTCGGTGTCGGTGCCGCTGAGCTGGAAGCCGCTGCCGGGGCTCAGCGTGTACAGCACCTCCAGCGGGGCGTCCATCTGGGGCGCGTCGAGCAGCAGATCCACACCGAACACGCCCGTGCTCCCCTCGGCCCCATCCACCGGCCTGAGGGACACCAGCGGCTGGCGGGCCTGCTCCGCCCCGCCCTCCCAGAGGGTGAGGCCCAGGTCGGTGGGCCAGCCGGCCGGCACGATGGTCTGGCTGGCGCGCAGGCCGGCGCTACCGGCATAGTAGGGATCGCCACTGCTGGTGGCGCTGACGCTGATACTGGTGGTGGCATCGCTGCGCAGGTTGCTCACGCTCACCCGCTGGGGCGTGCTCCAGTTCGCCGGGGTGAAGGTGAGCGTGCCGGCGCTGAGGCTGCCGCTGCTGCTCACCAGGCTCACCGTGACATCGGCCTGGGGCTGGCTGAGCTGGTGCACATCCAGGCTGGCCTGCTGCTGGCCATTGCTGGCCACCGTGGCCCGGATCGTGGCGGTGCCGGTGCGGTCGGCAGGCGTCAGCGCCACGCCCGCCGTCCAGCTGCTGCTGTCGGCCAGGGTGACGGTGGTGCTGGCGCGGCTGGAGTCAACCAGATAGCGCTGATAGGTGAAGCCGCTGCTGTTGCTTTCAGTGCGTGGCTGGATCTGCAGGGTGATGGTTTCGTTGCCTTCGCGGATGGCATCGGCGAGGGCGGAGATGTACAGCTTGGTTTCGCTGGCCTGGGCCGGCAGCAGCACCAGATCCTCCGCCTTGAACGAGGTGGTGCTGAGAGTGGCCTGGGGTGCGAAGTAATCGCTGCCGCGCACGGCGCTGCCACCGGTGATCTGGTAGCTCACCGGCAGACCGCCGGCGAAGGGATTGTTGGCCAGAGAGTCGTTGATGCGGCTGCGGATTGTGACCCAGCCTGCTTCCCCTTCGCTGGGGTTCTGCACCGCTTCAATCGAAAGGGTGAGGGGCTGGTCGAGAATGGGGATGGAGAGTGTGTTGCTGGCCACGCCATAGCCCGTGCCGGCCTGCAGGGTGAGCTGCACGTTCTCGTTGGCTTCGGCGTAGATGTCGCTGAAGACCCGGCTGTAGATGTCGCGGCTGATGCCACTGCTGCCGCTAGTCCAGGAGCCGCTGGGTTGCCAGGGCAGGGGGCTGGGCAGCAACTGGGTGGCGTAAATGTCGTTATAAAGGCCGTAGTCGTCGCGAACGTCGCTGTCACCGGCGCGCCGATGGGCGTTGCCAGCGTTGATGGTGGTGGTGCCGGAGCTGGTGGAGAACCCCAGCCCCACCGACAGGGCACTGGCGGTGGACTGGTTGGCGAACAGGGTAAACGCAGTGCCGATGGCCTCTCCGCTCTGGGGTTCCTGTAGGGTGCGGCCGCGGGCCACCGATTCAGAGAGATATTGCGCCCTCGCCGGGATCAGCTCATTGATGCTGCCGCTGTTGCCATTGGGCCGCTGCCAGCTGAGCTGGGCGGTGGCACCACCGCCATTTTCGTAGTAGTCGAATCGCAGCCACACCACATCACCTACCTTCAAGCTGATGTCGCCCGTGCCATAGGTGGTGGGTGGGGAGTCATTCCAGTGGTTGCTGCTGCCCAACAGCGTGCCGGTGCTATTGCCGCTCTTCACAGTGAGCTGCACACCATCGTCGGTGGTGGTGTTGAAGCGATACACCCCGGTGGTGGGGATTCGAATGTAGGTTTCCCAGCGAATTGCAAACCTGTCAATCAGCCCGCGGGCTGCAAAGCTGGCATCGTTGTCATTGATGCCATCGCTGTCAAACAGCAGGATATCGCTGGCGGTATTGAAGCTGCTGTTGTCGCTGGGCAGCGTGGTGGAACTGCCGGTGGTGTGCGGCACTCGCACAAACTGGTAGGCCCCCTGGCCCAGGCTCAGCAGTGGTTCGTCGTCAAACAGCCACACCTGGCTGCTGGTGCTGCCGTTGAAGCCGTAGATCGCTTCACTGCCATCGGCCTGCAGCTGTGCGGTGATTGATCGGATATCTTGCCAGTTGGTGTTGTTGCGGGGAGTGAAGGTGAGGGTAACTGATTGGGTATTTTTGACGTACAGCCGACCTGAGTTGGAGTCGTAATAGCTGCCCCCGCCGCTTGCCGCTACATCGTAGTCAATACTCCTCACCGCGTTGCCGCCGAAGGTGATCGGAATGTCGATCAGCGGCGTATTGTTGTTGTTGCGAATGTCAACATAGTCGTTGGGAACGAAGCGGTCAAAGCTGATGGTCATCGTGGGGCTCTGCCCGCCCTCGCGGCCATTGCGCGTCAGCGCGCCATCGAATCCCGCCAGGCTGGCCTGAAACTGGGGCCCCGCATGGCCCCATTCCGTGACGTACCCACCGACAACACCATCCACATCATCCCAGTAACCCGAGTTGTAAATCTGCAGGTAATCCTGATTATTTTTGTTATCCGGCTGGCCGCTGTTCCAATTGGTGTAAAGGTGGTTTGTGCCACCGCTGCGCATGGTCTGGTTCGTTTCCGGGCCGGCCTTCCACAGCCAGGTGCCTTCCGTGGCGCCCTGGTTGTTTTTGTTGTCGTCGGTGCCGGCGAGGTAGCCGCTATTTGGGATCTTTCCGCCCCTATAGGAGTAGTTGGTGATGAAATCATTTTCACCGGCTGAGGTGATGGTGGCCAGATAGCCGGTACTGTTTAATTGAGTGAGAACAATCTGGGAGCGGCTGTAGGCGTCATTCCAGCCTGCGTTTTCCGAGGTGAACGCGTAGTAGTGGCCGTTGCCCCAGTAAGGACGGGCGGTAGCGGGATCAACGGCCAATGGTTTACTGCGGCGGAGCCCCAGTCTGCACTGTCCATTCATGTTCAGCCACTGTGCGGCTCCCTCTCGGTGGCCCACCGCTGCCGCACCTGCTCCAGCTCCGCCCGCCAGCAACCGGCATGCTGCTGATGCACCAGCTCGAGGCTCGGATACCAGGCCCAGCGGTTGCCTCCCCCCCAGTAACGCCATTCCGGCCGCGCCGGCACCAGTACCTGGCCCGCGAGCCCCAGGGCACCGGCCAGATGGGCCACGGTCTGGCGGGTGGTGACCACCCCGTGCAGGCAAGCCATCAGAGCCAGAGTGTCCTCCAGATCGTGGCCCACGGCCCCAGGGCGCCAGAGGCCCGGCATGCCATCACCGATTGCTCCCCCCGGGGCAGGCCCGAGATACTGAAGATCCAGCCAGCACAGCCCGGGTAGGCCTGCCAACCCGCGGCGCTCCTCCACGCTGAGGGCTCGCTGGCGCCGGTCGCTGCCGCTCACTCCCCCCAGCCAGCCCAGGCCCAGCCGCCGGCCTGGGGGCAGGGCCGCCAACCGCTGTTGCCATTGGGCCAGGCGCTGGCGATCAGGGCGCAGGCCCCAGCCAGATGGTGGAACGGCCGTTCCCAGCTGGGGCCAGAGCAGCAACGGCAGGCTGCCGGTACCCAGCCGCACCCTGTCGGCCGGGGCTGCGGCAGCCTCCTCGCCCATGCCCGGGGGCACCACCTGCAGCCGCCCGCCCTGATCCCCGAGCCAGCGGCGCAGCAGGGGCACCAGCCGGGGCGCCGGTTGCACCACCACCTCCGCCGCCACTGCGGCCAGGGCTGGAAGGTAGCGCGCCATCATCAGCTGGTCGCCGATCCCCTGCTCTCCGATCACCAGTAGCCGCCGGCCAGCCAACTCGGCCAGGGGTGGCAGCGGGCGAGGCACCCCACCCGCTCCCCGGCGGGGATTTCCGGGGCGCCATTCCAGGTGGGGCCAGGCCTCCGCACAGCGCTGCTGGCTCAGCAGCACCAAGGCCAGATTGTGGTGGGCCAGGGCCAGCTGGGGTTGCTGGTGCAGCACCTGGCGCAGCAGGGTCTCCGCCTGAGCCCAGCGGCAGGCCGCGGTGTGTACTTCCGCCAGGGTGAGGGCCCAGGCAGCGTCGCGGCAGGCCGGGGCCACCTGGGCCAGCAAGGCCTGAGCCTGGCGGTCCTGGCCCAGGCAGGTCAGGGCCCGCACCTGCAGCTGCAACGCCGGGCTGCACCCGGCCGGGATGGCCGGCTGCAGGGGTTTGAGCAGGCCCAGGGCCCGCTCCCACTGCCCCGCCTCCAGGGCGATCTCCACCAGCCCAAGGCACGCCTGGGACTGGCCATTGCTTTCCTGCATCGCCAACTCCGCCTGGGCCAGCGCCGCCTCGGCGCTGGCTGGATCAGCACGGCAACGGCTCACGGCCCCGTTGAGGCGGATGGCCCAGTGGCGGCCTCCTTTGGCCAGCCAGCTGTCGGCAAGCTCAGCCGCCTGTTGCCATGCTCCCTTGGCCATGGCCTCCTGCATGGCCGCCCGGATGGGGCCAGCGGGGCCGGGCTCAGATGCGGCGGCGCTCAGGGGAATTCCTCCAGCCAGGAGGTGAGAATGTACTTATCGCCGCTCAGCGGTGGATTGCCGCGGTGGGTGTGGGTGAACCCCGCCGGAAACACCAGCAGCCGCCCCTGCTGCGGCTGAATGCGGCGATGGAGGTAGAGGAATTCGGTTTCACCGCCGCTCTCCACAGCATTGAGATACAGCATCGTGACCAGCTTGCGATGCGGGTATTCGCCGCCATCTTCGTAGTGCCACTGGTGAAAACCCTCGCCTGGGCGGGTGCGCTGAAATTTGCAGTTGTTATGGAAGTAGCGCCCTTTTTTGAGAATTGGAAAGCGTTCAAAATAGAGGTTAAGGGCCAGGCTGCAGAGGTCGCTGTAGTTTTTGTAGATCGGTGCGATCAGGCGGTCGCGGAAGAAGCGGGGCGCCACCCGGTTGAGCAGGGCCTGCTGGTCGCGCACATCCTCGCCGCCTTCACTGCGCTCCACCACCAGGCCGTTGCTGGCCAGGTAGTCGAAGTACTCGGCCAGTGGCTGGGCCGGATGGTTGGTTTCAAAGCAGCCGATGAAGTCGGCATCGATGGTGTGGCTGAGGATGGCGGGCTGCATGCCTCACCCTGGGGGGGTTGCAGCAGGCTAAGCGAAAAGGAGACGTTTGGACGTTGACCCCATCCCGAAAAAAATGTGTGGTAGCAGGCATGCATCCCGTTCATTCGGTCTGGGGTGATCTGATGGCGCATCTGCTATACCTGTTGCCGTGGAAATGGGCACGGCAACAGGTGGAGATCGCAGTGATGACAGCCGCCACTGATCAGCTGAGGGTGATGGGCTTGATGTCGGAGGGGGTGTAGTTGGGGAGGTGAATCAGGAAATCGTTGTTGTCAAAACTGCCGAGGCTGTTGTTGACAGCGAGGAAGCTGCCGCTGATGCCGGTGACGTTGAAGGCGGCGGCGCGGAAGCCGGTGAAGCCGGCGCCGAGGGTTTTGCGGATGGCGGTAACCGAGAGATCGGAGGCGGTGCCGGTGAGGGAGGTGATGCGACGACGACTGGAGGGTGCGCCGATGATGCGTTCATCGAAGCGGCCGAGGTCAATGCGGTCGGAGGCCTGATGTTCAGTACATTGAC
>JBKDOV010000013.1:0-56830 GCA_046342815.1 Cyanobacteriota bacterium | reverse complement strand
TGATCAACCAATTCATCAAGCGGCTGGGATAGACGCGGGCGTTGTGCCAGCGACTGCGCGATTGAAAAGGGCGATGGGGCAGATAATCAAAAAAGAGGCCCAAGGTGACGCCCACCATCAGGGCCGGTGCAAACCAGCAATTGAAGATGAACGGCAGAAAATCATGGCGGGCGGCCATGACCACGATCAAAACGAAAACGGCACGGGCAACAGCCCATTCCACCAGCTCATAACGCCGCCACAGCCGGTGCCGGAAGAAGAAGATCTCGTGATAAAAGAAGCGGGGAGCAATCAGCCACAACGGCCCGAATGTGCTGACGATGTGATCCGGATCCCGGCGTGGATCGTTTACGTGGGCGTGGTGCTGGAGGTGAACTCTCGTGAATACGGGAAAACTGAATCCGAGCAGCAGGGCCGCCCCGTGACCCATCACCGCGTTCCAGAAGCGATGCGGATGGGCTGCGTTGTGACAGGCGTCGTGAATGACGGTGCCCTCGAGGTGGAGGGCCACAAAGCCGAGGGCCAGCAGCACCGGCAGGGGCCAGTCGGCCACGAACCAGCCCCAGATCGTGAGGGCGGCCAGGCCATAGCCGCACAGAAACAGGCCCACGGTGGGGTTCCAGGCCGCAGGCGGGTCGAGCAGGTGCCGGGGCACGCTCTGAACGGAGGTGGTGCGGCGAATCGGCGCGGCTTCGGAGGTGGGGGCCAGCGCTGAAGTCATCACCTGGGAAAGGGCCGAGTCGCCTGGGTCACACACATTACGAAAAGCCACTGGGAAATGAGAGGGCCTGGCTGGCGACCCCTGACCTCGATGCCCACCGGGGGACTTGAACCCCCACGACCTGAGTCACTGGAACCTAAACCCAGCGCGTCTACCAATTCCGCCAGGTGGGCGAGCCTGAACTCTAGGGAGCCTGAGGCTTCTCCCCACAGCACGACCAGAATGGCCAGCAGCTTCCGGAGGTCCTCCATCCATGCTCGCCACCCTTGGGGGAGGCCTCGCCCTCGCCCTCGGACTCGCCCTCCTGCTTCGGCCGCTCCGGGCCACCGAACTGAGCCGCCCCCGCGCTTCCGCCTGGTGAGCGGTGGTGCTGCTGCCGGGACTGGTGCTGGTGACCAGTGCCGCTCGGCTCAGCGGGTCGCCGATGCTGGGCGTGCTCTGCGGCGGCCTGCTGATCGGCAGGCTGGGCACCGAGGTGACCCAGGCCCGCTGGCGACAGCTGACCCCTGAAGAACAGCGGCGGTTGTGGTCGGTGGAACGCTGGAGCAGCAGCCTCAGCCAGGTGGCAGCCAGCCTCGGACGCGCCGGCCAGCTGGGTGCAGGCCTGCTGGGCGGGCTGGCCGCCTGGATCTCGGAGCGGCGCCAGAAGCCGGCCCACGGCAAGCGCTGGGTTCGCCCCGAGCTGGCCCCCGCCCCCGACTCGGCTCCCGTCACGGACGCCGTAACGGTCCAGGCACCCGTGATGGCCCCAGAACCGGCGCCCGTCGAAACAGCCACCGAAGCCCCCACCGAAGCCGGAATCCCGACCGAAGCCGAAACCCCAGCCGAACCATCGCAGCCGGTTCTCGAAGCCGCCGAGGCGGTGGTGGTGAGCGATTTCCACGACATCGAGGAACTTCTCGATGCCTCCGTGCCGCCCGGGCAGCCCGCCGATGCCGCCGGCCCGGGCGAAGCGGGATAATCCCCAGTTACCGCCCCCGGCACTGTGACTGCGAGCCAGGTCTCCTACAAGGACACCCTCAATCTGCTGCAGACGCCCTTCAACATGCGGGCGAACGCACGGGTGCGCGAACCGGAGCTGCAGGCCTTCTGGGCGGAGCTGAACCTCTACGAACGGCTGAGCCGCGACAACCCAGGACCGGCCTTCACCCTCCACGACGGGCCGCCCTATGCCAACGGGGCCCTGCATGTGGGCCACGCCCTCAACAAGATCCTCAAGGACATCATCAACAAGCACGCCCTGATGCAGGGACGCCGGGCCCGGTTCGTGCCCGGCTGGGACTGCCATGGCCTGCCGATCGAACTCAAGGTGCTGCAATCGCTCAGCAGCGAGGAGCGCCGCAGCCTCACCCCGCTCGAACTGCGGCAACGGGCCCACCGCTATGCCCTCGAGCAGGTGGAAGGGCAGAAAGCCGGGTTCCGTCGCTGGGGGATCTGGGCCGACTGGGACGAGCCCTACCTCACCCTCGACCGTTCCTACGAAGCCGCCCAGATCGGCGTTTTCGGAAAAATGGTGCTGGGCGGCCACATCTACCGGGGTCTGAAGCCGGTGCACTGGAGCCCGAGCTCCCGCACAGCCCTGGCGGAAGCCGAGCTGGAATACCCAGACGGCCACGTCTCCCCCAGCGTCTACGTGGCCTTCCCGGTGGTGGAACTGCCCGCTCCCCTCGCCGCTCGGCTGCAGGCGGCGGGGCTGGCAGGAGCCAGCGAGGAGCGGCCAGGCGAACAGCTGTTCGTGGCCATCTGGACCACCACCCCCTGGACCCTGCCCGCCAACCTGGCGGTCTCGGTGAACGGAGAGCTCGACTACGCCGTCTGCCGCGAGGACTCCGGGGACAAGCCGCGCTACCTGGTGGTGGCCGCGGCGCTGGTGGACAGCCTCCGGAGCAGCCTGGAGCTGCCCCTGCAGCCCCTTCTGACCGTGAAGGGCAACGAGCTGGAAGGGGTCGTCTACCGACACCCCCTGCTGGAGCGCACCAGTCCGGTGGTGGTCGGGGGCGATTACATCACCACCGAATCGGGCACCGGCCTCGTGCACACGGCCCCGGGCCATGGCGTGGACGACTTCAACACCGGTCGCAAATACGGCCTCGAGGTGCTCTGCCCGGTGGATGAGGGCGGCACCCTGACCGCCGCGGCCGGTCGCTTCGCCGGTCTCAACGTCCTGAAGGACGCCAACCCCGCGATCATCACCGCCCTGCGGGAAGCCGGCCTGCTGCTGGCGGAGCAGCGCTACGAACACCGCTACCCCTACGACTGGCGCACCAAGAAGCCCACGATCTTCCGCGCCACCGAACAGTGGTTCGCCTCGGTGGAAGGTTTCCGTGAGCAGGCCCTGGCGGCGATCGCGGCCGTGGAATGGCTGCCCGCCAGCGGCCGCAACCGGATCGAAGCGATGGTGCGCGAACGGGGCGACTGGTGCATCTCCCGCCAGCGCACCTGGGGCGTGCCGATCCCGGTCTTTTATCACCGGGAAAGCGGCGAGGTGCTGCTCAATGCCGAAACCCTCCGCCATCTCGAAGGTCTGATCGCCGAACACGGCTCCGACATCTGGTGGCAGCTGGACGAAGCCCAACTGCTCCCGCCCGCCTACGCCGACCAGGCCGACCAGTGGCGCAAGGGCACCGACACCATGGACGTGTGGTTCGACTCGGGTTCCTCCTGGGCCGGGGTGCTGCAGCAGCGGCAGATGGACTGCCCCGCCGATCTCTACCTCGAAGGCTCCGACCAGCACCGCGGCTGGTTCCAGTCCAGCCTGCTCACCTCGGTGGCCGTCAACGGCAGCGCCCCCTACCGCACGGTGCTGACCCACGGCTTCACCCTCGATGAGAAGGGCCGCAAGATGAGCAAATCGCTGGGCAACGTGGTGGATCCGGCGGTGCTGGTGGAAGGCGGCAAGAATGAAAAGCAGGAGCCGCCCTATGGCGCCGATGTGCTGCGCCTCTGGGTGAGCTCGGTGGATTACTCCGCCGATGTGCCCCTCGGGCCCGGCATCGTCAAGCAGCTGGCGGACGTCTACCGCAAGGTGCGCAATACGGCCCGCTACCTGCTCGGCAACCTGCACGACTTCGACCCGAACCGGGATGCGGTGCCGATCGCCGATCTGCCCCTGCTCGATCGCTGGATGCTGCAGCGGACCGCCGCCCTGATCGACGCGGTGAGCGCCGATTTCGACCGGTTTGAGTTCTATCGCTTCTTCCAGGCCCTGCAGAACTTCTGCGTGGTGGACCTCTCGAACGTCTATCTGGACATCGCCAAGGACAGGCTCTACGTGAGCGGCGCCGCGGACTTCCGACGTCGGAGCTGCCAGACCGTGCTCAGCCTCGTGGTGGAACGCCTGGCGGGCCTGATCGCCCCCGTGCTGTGCCACATGGCCGAGGACATCTGGCAGAACCTGCCGTACCCGGTGGCCGAGGTCTCGGTGTTCGAACGCGGCTGGCCCGGGCGGGAGCACGAGTGGGCGGCTGCCGAGCTGATCGCCCCGATGGATGCGGTGCTGGAGCTGCGAGCCCTGGTGAACCGCCAGCTGGAGCACTGCCGCGCTGAAGGGGCCCTGGGGGCTTCGCTCGAAGCCAGGGTGCAGCTGGAGCTGCCGGCGCCGGGCACCCGCCCCCCCCTGGATGAAGCCCTTCGTCTGCTGGAGGCCAGCGCCCACCCTGAGGTGGACAACCTGGCCGACTGGCTGCTGGTTTCAGAGCTGCGGATCGGGGGGGAACCGCTGCCGGACGTGCTGGCCGAAGCCGGCGATGGGGGGCTGCTGGTGCGGATCGCCCGGGCCGCCGGCGACAAATGCGAACGCTGCTGGCACTACGAGAGCGACATCGGCAGCCATCTGGCCCATCCCACCCTCTGCGGTCGCTGCGTGGGGGTGCTGGAGGCCTAGAACAACCTGGGCAGCAGCAGCCCCGAGCGGGCGCGGTACGCCTCGAATTCGGGGTAGCGGGCTAGGGATTCATCCTTGCGTCGCATGTTGGGCAGAAACACGCCGACCACGAAGCCGAACAGCACCAGGAAGGGAAGCCAGTGCATGGCCAGAACCGCGAAGGAGAGATAGATCAGGATCTCCCCGAGATAGTTGGGATTGCGGCTGCGGGCGAAGAAACCCTCCTGAATCAGGCCAGGGCGAAACTGCAGGCTGAAGTGCTTCTGGGCATCGCTGCCGAAATGCAGGAACACCCCCAGCAGGCAGAGAACGACCGCCGCGGCCACCAGGGCCGGTGGCGGCACGGCGCCGGAGCGGATCAGCAGCCAGGGGGCCAGCCAGTAGAGGCCGAGGGCCACGAAGCCGCTGCAGGCAACCGCCCCGGAGATCGGCTGCTCCCACTGGCGATCCGGGAACCAGCGGTCCTTGAGCAACCAAAGCAGCCCGTAGGTGCCGTGCAGGGCGAGATAGACCCAGGGACCGATGGTCCAGTTGCCATGGAGGGCCATCAGGCCGAGCACCAGCAGAGGCGTGAGGCCCTTGTGCAGATTGATGAGATGCCTGAGCTTCATCGCGGCGCTGCCGTGGGGCCGGAGCCTAACCACAGGGGCCAGGGCTTCAGCCCCAGACGGAGGGATCCAGGAAACTGAGCACGGGCTCGGGGCCCCGCAGTCTGGTTTCAGCGGCGGGATCCAGGGGCGCGAGCAGCAGTTCAGCCGCCTCGATCACGGCGTCCTCGGCAAGGGCAGGGCGATCGGGGTCGAAGGCGGTGGGATGGGTGACACTGCTGGAAAAGCCGCGGAAGATCAGGAGCTCGAATGGCTCCTCGCTGCCCGGCTCCACCGGCAATCGGCCCCGCAGGCGCAATACCCGATCGGGCCGGGTGCGACTGATCGCTTCCAGTTCCCCCAGCAGAGCCGCCAGGGAGGACGAAGGGCCCATGCTCAGAATTCCCCGGCCACCCGGCCCAGCCGCGGCAGCCGCACCACCAGCCACTGCAGCAGGCCCACCACATAGGCCAACAGGGCGGCATAGCCCACGAATCCGGCCACCCCTGGGGTCCAGGCGCCGCCGAAGACGAAGGCAAACACCTTCGCCACGACGCCATGGAGACCCGCCGGTGCCTCCAGCCATACCCGGCAGAACGGACGATCCAGCCCCCCCGCCAGGCAGGGGAGGGCCGTGGTCGCCAGGGCTGCCCCCGCCAGCGAGAGCAGGGTGAGACTCCAGCGCCAGAGCCGCAGCGTCAGCGGCAGGGGCCGCCAGGGCGGCAGGTCGGCCAGTTCCTCGTTGAGGTCCACCCAGAACCACAGGGAAGCCACCACCAGCAAGGGGGCCAGCACGAGCAGCAGATACCCACTGGGACGGCTGTTGGTGAGCAGCAGAACAGCGATCAGCAGCAGGCTGGCCACCTTCCAGTAGATCCCCAGCAGACGCAGCATCGCGCCCTCCCGGCGCAGCGCTGCCCAGACCAGCAGCACAAGCGGCAGGCCCACGGCAAAGACCATTCCCAGGCGGATGTCCAGCCAGACCAGGGAGCGAAGTAGCGGTTCCGGCACGGAGTCCACGGATCGGTTCGGTAAGGCGCCATTATCCGCAGTCCCGTCAGGCGATAGGGTCCGGCCATGGCAGCCTTCCCCTCCCTTCCCTGGCTGACGCCCCGGCCCCGTGGCCCCTGGTGCCGCACGGCCCTGGCACGGGATGTGTCCCTGCAGGGGGCCGTGGACAACGTGACCCAGCAGCTGGCCAGCGCCGGCAGCGCCGATCTGGCCCTGGTGTTTGCCTCCACCAGCTATGCCAGTGATCTGCCGCGGCTGCTCCCCCTGCTCCAGCAGAAGCTGCAGGCACGCCACTGGCTGGGTTGTGTGGGCGGCGGCGTGATCGGCACCGAAAGCTCCGGTGCCCCCCGCGAACTGGAACAGGAGCCCGCCCTGAGCGTGACCCTGATGCACCTGCCTGGTGCCAGCCTCCAGACCTTTGCCCTGGACGCCGCCGAGCTGCCGGACCTGGACGGACCGGCCGAACCCTGGCGGCAGAAGGTAGGGGCCGAGCTGGAAGAAGGGCAGTCGCTGCTGCTGTTCGTGGATCCCGGCTGCGGCGTGATCAACGACCTGATCAACGGCCTGGATTACGCCTATCCCGAGGCCGTGAAGCTGGGCGGAATCGCCGGCCAGCACTCGGCAGCCCACGGTTCGCTTCTGCTGGCCAACCAGGTGCGAAGCGGCGCCGTGGGCTGTGTGATCAGCGGGGCGTGGCGCCTCGATCCGATGGTGGCCCAGGGCTGCCGGCCGATCGGTCCGGTGTTTGAGGTGGAACAGGCCCAGCGCAACGTGGTGATCGAGGTCAGCCTCGGGGAACAGCGCAACAGCCCTGTGGCCGCCCTCCAGGGCATCCTCACCGACCTCAGCCCCGCCGAACGGGAGCAGGTGAAGCATTCGCTGTTCCTTGGGGTGGGCCGCAGCGATTTCAGCCTGGGCAACGATCCCCAGGCAGGCGCCTTCCTGGTGCGCAACCTGATCGGTGTGGACCCCCGCAACGGCGCCGTGGCCGTGGGGGATCGCATGCGGGTGGGCCAGAAAGTTCAGTTCCAGCTGCGTGATGCCGCCGCCTCCCGCGGCGAGTCGCGCCAGCTGCTGAGCCTGCAGGCCCGCCGCAACCCCGAGCCCCTGGCCGCCCTGCTGTTCGCCTGCCTCGGTCGGGGTCAGGGCCTCTACGGCCAGGCCGATGGCGATGTGGGGCTCTGCCGCGAGACCTTCGCCACCGTGCCGGTGGCAGGGGTCTTCTGCAACGGCGAGATCGGACCGGTGGGAGGCAGCACCCACCTGCATGGCTACACCGCCTGCTGGGCCTTTCTGGTGCCCGCCGGCTGATGGTGCGCCAGCACGTCAATCCCCTCAGCCGGTTCTACCAGCTGCCGCGGCCGTTGCCGCCGCCCGGGCAGCTCTTCGCCGATGGAGGTCTCCCCCTCCATCTCGACATCGGCTCAGCCAGGGGGCGCTTCCTGAGGGCCATGGCCGAGGCCGCCCCCGGCCGCAACCATCTGGGGGTGGAGATCCGACGGCCGCTGGTGGCCGCCGCCGAAGCCGACCGGATCGCGGCCGGACTGACCAACCTCCACTACCTGTTCTGCAACGCCAACATCAGCCTGGAAGCCTGGTTGCAGGAGCTGCCCGCAGGCCTGCTCGACCTGGTGACGATCCAGTTTCCCGATCCCTGGTTCAAGAAGAAACACCACAAGCGGCGGGTGCTGCAACCGGGCCTGTTGCACGCTCTCGCCTCGGCCCTGGCCCCCGGCAGGCAGCTGTTCCTGCAGAGCGATGTGCCGGAGGTGATCGAACCGATGGTGGAGCTGGTGGAGGTCAGCGGCTGCTTCGATCGGCCGCCTGGCGATGCCCGCCCCTGGCGGACCGACAACCCGCTCGCGGTGCCCACAGAGCGGGAACAGCTGGTGTTGAGCCAGAAGCTGCCGGTCTACCGGGTGCTCTATGCACGCAACCATTCCCCCGTGCCGGAGCTGGCGGATCTGGAGAAAGCGGCAGCAGACACCGATAATCCCGGGACGAACGCCCCGGCATCCAGCTGAGGGCGCCCCCGAGCCCCCATGGTGCCCACGCCCCCTGCCCCCGCGCCTTCGCCCCTGCTTCTGCGATGGCAGGGCCTGCTGGCCGGTCTGCCAACCGGCAGCATCGGGCGCCATCTGCCCCTGCTGGCCGGCTGGGTGCTGTGTGCCCTGATGGCGGGCCTGCCCCTGGTGACCCGCTCCGGTCTCAGCCTGCTGATCGCCGCCTGTTCGCTGCTGTGGGTGGTGTGGGCGTTGCGGACGCCGCCCGGCAGGATCGGCACGATCAATGGCTGGCTGTTGCTGGTGCTCGGCATCACCGTGATGGCCACCGGCTTCTCGCCCGCCCCCCTCGCCGCGCTCAAGGGCCTGGTGAAACTGGTGAGCTACCTGGGGGTCTATGCCCTGATGCGCCAGTTGCTGAGCACGGCACCCCAGTGGTGGGATCGCCTCGTGGCAGCAGCCCTGGCCGGGGAGCTGATCACCAGTGTGATCGGCATCCGCCAGCTCTATGAAGACACAAGCGCCCTGGCCCGCTGGTCGGATGCCAATTCCGTGGCCAGGGGCACGGTGCGGATCTACAGCACCCTGGAAAACCCCAACCTGCTGGGGGGATTCCTGCTGCCGATCCTGCCCCTGGCTCTGGTGGCCCTGCTGCGCTGGCAGGGCCTGGCCCGCCGGGCCTTCGCCCTTGCCGCCCTGGTGCTCGGCATCGTGGCCCTGGTGCTCACCTACAGCCGGGGGGCCTGGATGGGGATGGTGAGCTCCCTGGGGGTGCTGGGGCTTTTGCTGGCCCTGAGGCTGACGCGCCATTGGCCCCCCTTCTGGCGCCGGCTGCTGCCGGTTCTGCTGCTGGTGGGTGGCGGGCTGCTGCTGGCGGTGCTCGTCACCCAGGTGGAGCCGCTGCGGGTGCGGGTGATGAGCCTGCTGGCCGGCCGGGAAGACAGCTCCAACAACTTCCGCATGAACGTGTGGACGGCGGTGCTGAAGATGATCCAGGACCGGCCATGGCTGGGGATCGGGCCTGGCAACACCGTGTTCAACCTGATCTACCCCCTGTACCAGCAGCCGAAGTTCAATGCCCTGAGCGCCTATTCCATCCCACTGGAGCTGCTGGTGGAAGCCGGTATTCCCGGCCTTCTGGCCGGCCTCGGCCTGTTCCTGAGCAGCCTGCGCATCGGCCTGCGCCAGTGGCGGGCCGATGGTCCGCTGGTGCTGCCCAGCCTGGCGGCCGTGGCCGTGTTCGTGGGACTCGGCGTGCAGGGCCTCACCGACACGATCTTCTTCCGTCCGGAAGTGCAGCTGCTGGCCTTCTTCTGCCTTGCCACCCTGACCGCCTCGGTGAGCGGCGCAGGGGCCACCCGCGCGGCGGCCCGGGAGGGCAGCCATGGCTGAACTGCGTGCGCTGCCGGCCTGGCGGTGCGGCCAGCCATGAACGGCCTGATCGCGGGCTTCGATGCCGGCCAGACCCACACCACCTGCCGGCTGGTGGCGGCCCAGAGCGGTGCTCTGCTGGCGGAAGGCCAGGGACCAGGCGTCTGCCACCTGGCGGCCCCAGAAGGCCCCTCCCGCTTCGTCGCGGCTCTGCAGCTCAGCCTCAACGCCGCCCGCAGCCAGATGGCCGCGGAACCTGCCGATGATCCGCTGCTGGCCGCCGCCGTCGGCGCCAGTGGCATCGAGCAGGGCACGGCCGTGCAGCAACAGGGCCTGGAGCTGGCCGCCAGCAGCCTGGCGCTGCCCATGAGCCGGCTGACCGTGACCGGAGATGAACGCACTGCCCTGAGGGGAGCTTTCCCGGATCAGGCCGGCATCGTGGTGATCAGCGGCACCGGCACGATCGCGGTGGGGCGCAGTGCCGACGGCCGGGAACACCGATGTGGTGGCTGGGGCTGGTTGCTGGATGGAGCCGGCTCCGCCATGGACATCGGCCGTGACGCCCTCGCCCTAAGCCTGCAGATGGCGGATGGCCGCCGCGTGGAGACCCCCTTGCGGCAGGAGCTGTGGCAGGCGCTGGGCTTGGACCCGGCAGATCCGCAGGCGCCGCAGCGGATCAAGGCCCTGGTGGTGAACCCCGACTTCGGCCCGGCAGGCTTCGCGGCACTGGCGCCGGTGGTAGAGCAGCGTGCCGGCGGCGGCGATGGCGACGCTCAGGCCATCCTGCGGACCAATGCCGCAGCGCTGGTGGCGATGGTGGTGGCCATCGCCGATGCTCTGGCCCTGGAGGCCCCGGCGGTGAGCCCGATGGGGGGCGCTCTTCACCACCTGCCCCGATTCCTGCAATCCTTCGCCGCCGGCCTTGCCGCCGCCCTGCCGAAGAGCCACCTGAGCGCCCCCGAGGGCGACGCCTGTGCCGGCGCCATCTGCCTGGCCCGTGCTCTGGCAGCCTCCACCACTGCGATGCCCTGATCGCTTCCGTCTGCTCCTCGCCATGGCCATCCGCTCCAGACTGATCAGGCACGCACGGAAGCTGCCGCTCCTCGACCGGCTGATTCCGGAGGCTCCCCATCCACAACGGCCCGGCCCCGGGGATTTCCACAATTATCTGCCGTCCAAACGCGTGCTGCCCCCGGCTCCGGATGGGCACCGCATCGACGTGATCATTCCCGCCTACAGGGGACTCAAAGAAACCCGGGCATGCCTGGAATCGGTTTTACAGAATCGGGATCAATGCACCGGCACCATTCTGGTGATCGACGATGCCAGCCCCGAGCCCGAGGTAAGCGCCCTGCTCGACGACTATGCCGAAAAAGGCGCGATTGAGCTTCTTCGCAATCCCCAGAATCTCGGATTCGTCCGAACGGCCAACAGAGGAATCCTGGCCACAGAAAGCAGGGGCCGAGACATCATCCTGCTCAACAGCGATACGGTCGTTCCGGAAGGCTGGACAGAAAGACTCGCTGCCCACGCCCATGCCGATGCCTCCATCGGCACGATCACTCCTCTCTCCAATGACGCCACAATCTGCAGCTGGCCGACCCGCCTGGGAGGGGGACTGCCGGATGGCTTCGAACACTCCGCGTTCGACCGAGCCTGTCTGACGGCAAACCGGAGTCGCCAGGTACCGATTTTCACCGGCGTGGGTTTCAGCCTGTACATACGGCGTGCCTGCCTGACGCAGACCGGATTGCTTGATGCCGAAAAGTTCGAAATGGGCTATGGAGAAGAGGTGGATTTCTGCCTGCGTGCCAGCCAGAAAGGCTGGCGAAACATCGCCGCCTGCGACCTCTTCGTGTTTCACGCCGGCAGCGTGAGTTTTGGCAAACAATCCAAAGCGATGCAGGAGTCCTGGCACAAACTCTGCGCCCTTTACCCCTCCTACGCGCAGTGGGTGAAAGAACATCTCAGCAACGACCCGCTCACCCCCTGTCGCTGGGCCGCCAGCGCTGCCCTGCTGAAGCAAACGGAGCAGGGGGCCTGGCTGCGACTGCAGGGCTCAGCGATGGAGGATGCCGAGGGCGAAGGCCGGACCGTGCTGACCCTGAACCTCATGGACAGGGATCTGGCCCTGAGCCTTCCGCCGCAGTGGAACGAAAAACCCCTGCTCTTCGCCCGATCCCGCGATCGGCTGCTGCTGAAACTCCTGCGAAGCTTCGGCATCCCCCCGGAGCGGGTGATCTCGCCGGGGCAGCCACTGCCCCCGCGGCTTCACAGAATCCATCAGGCCCTGCTTTCGCCTGACCACCCCTAGCGCGACACCAGGTGATGCTCCGCCTGGGCCGCCAGATGGCTGGCCCAGTGGTCCACCTGCTGCTGGTCGGCGGCCTCCACCATCACCCGCAGCAGTGGCTCGGTGCCGCTGGCCCGGACCAGAACCCGGCCCCTTCCCTCCATCGCCGCCTCGGCCCGTTCCACCTCCAGGCGCAGGGGCTCACACTGCTGCCACTGGGTTCGGCGGTCTCGATCGGCGACGGTCACGTTCACCAGTTTCTGCGGATAGGGCTGGAAGCTCTGATCCATCCATTCGGCCAGGCTGAGGCCGCGGCCATGGAGCAGGGTGGCCACCTGCAGGGCGGTCAGCAGACCATCGCCACTCATGCCATGGCGAGCCGAAAGGATATGGCCCGACTGCTCGCCGCCCAGGCCGGCACCGAGCTCCTCCATCGCCGCATGCACGTACTGGTCTCCGACCGCCGTGCGCTCCAGCGTTCCCCCCCGGGCCTGCCAGGCGCGCTCGAACCCGAGATTCGACATCACGGTGGCGACGATCCGGTCGTCGGGGAGCTGGCCGGCATCCTGCAGGGCTGTCCCCCACAGGAACAGGATCTGGTCGCCGTCGACCACACGACCGCGGCCATCCACCGCCAGCATCCGATCGGCATCCCCATCGAATCCAAAGCCCATGGCGGCTCCGCTTTCCAGCACCGCCCGGCGCAGGGGCTCGAGATGGGTGCTGCCACAGCCCTGGTTGATGCGCTGACCGTCGGGCTGGCCATGGAGCACGGTGAGATCGGCCCCGAGCGCCTGAAACACCTCCTCCCCGCAGGCCGTGGCGGAGCCCCAGCAGAGATCGAGAACGATCCGGCAGCCATCGAGACGGCACCCATCGACGCTGCGGATCAGCGAATCGCGGTACGCAGCCAGCAGATCGGGACGAAGCTGGGCAGTGCCACCGCCATGAAAACCGCCCGGCCCATCCTCCGGCAGCTCGCCGCGCAGCCCGGCCTCGATGGCCTGCTGCTGCTCGCGACGCAACTTGGCCCCGCAGGCACCGAACACCTTGATGCCGTTGTCGTGAGGGGGGTTGTGACTGGCCGAAACCATCAGCCCACCGGCGGCGCCGAAGCCCCGGATCGCGCCCGGAACCGCCGGGGTGGGGCACAGTCCGAGCTGCCAGACCTCGCGGCCTGCTGCCGTCAGGCCGGCCGTCAGGGCCGCCACCAGCATCGGTCCGCTGCTGCGGGAATCGGTGCCGATCACCACAGGTCCATCAGCGGGCAGCACCTGCCCGCACCAGTAGCCCACCTGCAGGGCCAGGGCAGGGGTGACCCCAGTGCCGACCCGGCCGCGAATGCCATCGGTACCGAATCCGGCAACGCCGTCTCCGAGGGGCTCCCCGATCGGAGGCGAAGGACGCGGATGCGAGGGGAGCGGAACCGAAGCTACGGGCACCGATTGGACCATGCCGTCAGGGCCAGGGGAGGAATGGTGGGTCAGGCTAAGCCGAACCTGCCCGGTTGACTGGGCCGACTCAGCTCCAGCGGCGGGGGCGCCAGAGCCAGCGCAGCAGCTCGAGCGCGGCCCACAACAGCAGCCCCCCCACCACCCAGCCCGGCAGAGCCGCCAGGGGCGGCAGGGGCCGCAGCAGAAACACCAGCATCGCCACCACCACCACGACGATGGTCCGGCGGCGCTGGGCCGCACCGGGAAGGCGGCCCAGCAGCGGCGGCAGCGTCAACGGAAGCGAGAAGGGATGCACCGGCGTGGTCGAAAGATTGGCGCCCTGGGGTAGCCAGAATGCCTCCAGTCTCGCCCCCAGGCCCTTGGTCCGTCTTCCGCTGCTGCTGGCCGTTTCCTGCCTGGGAACAGGAGCGGCCCTGCTGGGCGGCCGTGCCCTGCTCGAGCTGAGGCCCTCCCTGAGCGCCGCCTCAAGCTCCGCCTCCCTGGAGCGGGAACGCCGCTGGTCGCCTGATCCCTGGCGCCGCCGGGAAGCGAGTCTGCTGCTGCATCAGCGGGCGGAGGGGGATCTGACCCGCCAGGACAGGCTGCTGCGGGGGCAGGCCTGGGGAAGCGATGGGCTGGCCGCCGTGGTGCTCAAGCAACAGGCGCTGAATGCGGAAGCCCTGGACCGGCCCCAGCAGGCCCTGGCCCTGTGGCAGCAACTGCAGAAACGCTTCCCCTCCGAGCCGCCGGTGGCGGATGCGCTCTATTCGCTGGGCCGCCGGACCCCCGCCCTGCGCCAGGACCTGCTGAACCGCTTCCCTGCCCATCCCGCCGCCCTGGCTGCCGCATTGGAACAGGGTCCGGCCCCTGGCGAGCGGCTGGCAGGGGCCCTGCACCTGGCCCGCTGGGGCCCCCGCTGGCCCGGCGCCGCCGCCCGACTCAAGGAGAGCTGCGGGAACCCCGGGCTCCAGGCCGATCAAAGGGCCCAGCTGGCCGCAGGCCTGGCCGAACTGGGCGACGCCACCTCCGGCATCGCCTGCCTGAAGAAGGGGGACAATCTCCCGGCCGCCGCCCACCTGGGCCTGGCCCGTGCCCTGCTGCGCGGCGATGACGGCGAGAAGCGCCAGGCCCTGCCCCTGCTGGTCTCCGCCGCCCAGGCTCCCAGCAGCGACCCCACGGCCGAGGAGGCGATGCGACTGCTCGCCCAGCAGGAAGGCCCGGAGGCCGATACGGCCCTGCAACAACTGCCTTCCCGCTGGCAGGACAGTGCGCCGGTGCTGGCCCACCGCTCCCTGGCCAGCGGCGGCCAGGGAGCGATCGAACTGCTCAAGCGCTGGCCAGGGGATCCGGCCAGCTGGGATCTCCAGTGGGAACTGGCCCGCAAGTGGATGCTGGCAGGCCGCTGGGCCGACGTCCAGACGATGCTCAGCGCGATCGATCCGGCGCAGCTGCCGCCGGCGCTCGCCGCCCGCCAGCGTTTCTGGCTGGGCTACAGCCAGCGGCAGCTCGGCCAGGACGAAGCCGCCACCGCCACCTGGCGGGAACTGCGGCTCCATCATCCCGGCGGCTACTACGGCTGGCGCGCCGCCGTGCAGCTGGGCGAGGGAGACCTGTCGCTGAAGCCAGGAGGCAGCCTGCCCAGCGCCGCCTGGACCCCCCTGAGCAGCGGCGACTCCGCTCTCGATCGCCTCTGGCGGCTGGACCAGCGCACCGAAGCCTGGGAAGCCTGGCGGCATCAGCGCGGCAACCAGCCCCCGCGCGACAGCCGGGAGCTGCTGCTGGAGGGTCGCCTGCGCCAGGGGGTGGGAGACGACTGGACCGGCTTCAGCCAGCTGGAGCAGGCGAACCTGCGGCTGAAACCCGAGGAATGCCCGCTCCAGGCCCAGTTGGAGCAGAGTCTCCATCCCCCCCGCTACGGCGAAACCTTCGAGAAGGTGGCCCAGAACCATGGTGTGCCCGTGGCCCTGCTGCTGGCGGTGGCCAAACAGGAATCTCGGTTCACCCCCGGCGTGCACTCCGGTGCCGGGGCCGTGGGCCTGCTGCAGCTGATGCCCGCCACGGCGGCGGAACTGGCGGGGGGACCGGTGAGCGACAGCGAGCTGATCGATCCGGATCGCAATGCCGAGCTGGGCAGCCGCTATCTGAAGGGCCTGCTGAATCAGTGGCAGGACGATCCATTGCTGGCGGTGGCCAGCTACAACGCCGGGCCCGGGGCCGTGCAGGGATGGATCAATCCGATGCTCAAAAGTGCACCCGAACTGTGGGTGGAAGCAATCCCCTTCCCCGAAACCCGCCTCTACGTGAAGAAGGTGCTGGGCAATGCCTGGAGCTATCTCCAGCCCCGCCCGCCGCAGTGCTGAAGCGCTGAGGCCTGGCCTGGGCCGGCGCTTCAGCCATGGCCCACCCCCACATGGAAGGCAAGCAGGCGCCCGAGGCTCACCCCGCCCAGCACCAGCAGACTGAGGGCCACGGCCGTGAGCCACAGGGGTGTGACCAGGCGGGCCCGCACCAGATCCAGGCGGGCGAGCAGCACGGCGCTGCCGAGAATCAGCACATTGGCCAGCACATCCATGTGCAGGAGATAAAGGCCCGCCATCGTGACCATCAGCAGGGTCAACACGAGGCTGATCACCCGGCTGGCCGACATCATCGAGGACACCTGCTGGAGCAGCTGCAACGGCATCGTGCAGACCAGCACCACCGCCACGGCCTGCAGACACTCGGCCGACCAGACCAGATCACCGATCGGACGGAGGTGGCTTTCCGCCTCCCCCATCGGCTGGGTCCAGTGGAGGCCGAGGTAGGCACTCACCGCCACCAGCAGCAGCACCATCGGGGCCCGGATGGGCAGTAGAAGCAGGCGGGAAACGGTGTTCATGCCCCCATTTCAGCGCGGCTCCAGCACCAGCTCGATCGCCTCCAGCGGACAACTGGGGATGCACTGCTCGCAGACAAGGCAGTGCTGGGCTTCAAAACGCAGGCGGAGCTGAAGAGGATCGAAACGAAGGGCACCGCTGGGACAGACACTCGAGCAGATGCCGCAATCGACGCAGCGCTCCGGATCGATGTTGATCTCGCCAGGGGCGCGGTTGAGGCCCAGCCCCTGGCGCTCCAGCCACAACTCGGCGGCATCGAGCTCGTCGATATCACCGGAGAGCTCCACCACCATGGTGCCGCTCTGGTTCGGGGCGATCTGGGCCCGCAGAATCTTGGCGGCGATGTCGAAGTCGACCGCCAGCCGGTAGGTGATCGGCTGGTGCACCGCCTCCCGGGGGAAATGGAGGGTGAGCCGTCGTTTCAAGGCTGGGCTGACACAGAACCGCTTGCTAGCACACTTTCCCCGACCCGACTGCCGCCAGCCCGACCCGACTGCCAGAGTGCTCCCATCGAGCCCCCTTCCCCCATGACCAGCAGCCAGGGCAGTCCCCCCTCCTCCCCCGAGCCTGGGGCGGGCCTGGGGCGCCGGGAGCGGATGGTGCTGGCCGCCCTGGCCGCCCTGCTGGCGGTGCTGCTGTTCTGGCTGCGGGGCGGCGTGCATCCGGCGGCACCGCTGGAGCGGCTGGCACGCCAGTCGCTCGACCTGCCGGTGGCCCTGAGCAACGGCAGACCCACCCTGGTGGAGTTCTACGCCGACTGGTGCGAGGCCTGCCGGTCGATGGCACCGGCGATGGAGCAGATGGAACAACGCCACCGCGGGGCCCTCGACGTGGTGCTGCTCAACGTGGACAACCCCCGTTGGCAACCGGAACTGGATCGCTATCAGGTGAACGGCATCCCCCAGCTCGAACTGTTCAACGCCCGGGGGCAATCGGTGGGCCGCTCGATCGGGGCTCGCAGCCCGGCCGAACTCGAGGCCCTGGCGAATGCTCTGGTGAAGGAGGAGCCCCTGCCCCAGCTGGTGGGTGTCGGCCCCACCAGCCCTCTCGAGCAGGACGCCGAAACCTCCGCCGCCGCTGCCCCCGCGCCGGTGTCCCCCCGCAGCCACGGCTGATCCGGCGGCGCCTCGCCTGCCGTTGCCCCTTCCCTCCCCCCCCTGCCCATGGACCCCCGCTTCCGGGTCGACCTGATCGCCGCCACGCCCAACCCGCAGCAGTGCGTCTATGCGGCGATGCACCAGGACTACAGCGAGGGCTTCGTGGCCGCCGATCGCGCCGACTGGCCCGAGGAGACCCGCGCCGGGGAAATCTGCGTGAAGCGACTGCTGGCCGGCGAACGGGGCCACTACGGACCGCTGGAGCACGCCCAGATCGTGCTCAACGTGGGCTGGTTTCCCCATTCGGTGATGCAGCAGGCCCGCACCCACCGGGTCGGGGTCAGCTTTGATGTGCAGTCGATGCGGTACACCGGCGACCGCATCTGCAAGGCGGCCAATGGCGAGGTCGAGCTCGAAGAGGTGTTTTATCTGCGGCCCGAGGGCGACTACAGCGACCGCCAGGGCAAGAAATATGCCTACACCGCGGACCAGCGGGCGATCGATCTCCAGCTGTGCCGCGCCGCCGCCGAGCGCTACCGCGACCTGCTGGCGGCGGGCTTCGCCGAGGAACACGCCCGTGGAATCCTGCCCTTCGACTACCGCCAGCACTTCGTGGTGAGCTTCAGCCTGCGGGCGTTCCTCCACTTCCTCGACCTGCGGGCCAAGCTCGATGCCCAGCAGGAGATCCGCGAACTCTGCGACCTGATGTGGCCCCATCTCGAAACCTGGGCGCCCGAATTCGCCGCCTGGTACGAGAAGAGTCGCCTGCACAGGGCGCGGTTGGCACCATGAAGTTGGCACCCGTGAAGCTGTGATGCTGCCCCACCACCCGCCGCTCACCACCCAGATCCGCCGTCTGGCCGCCGACATGGTGCAGCTCTGCGCCGATCCCTCCGACGTGCCCCACGCCCTGGATCTGCTCGATGCCAGCTATGCCTCACCCGCCGCCGCCGCGGCCCGGGCACGACTGAAGGCCGATCCGGCAATCGCTCCGCTGGTGCGCGAGCGCTACTGGGGCACCTGGCCGGAGGCCGCCAGCCTCACGACCCTGCCGCCGGGCAGCCTGGGGTACGCCTACGGCCATCTGCTGGCCGACCAGGGCCTTTCGCCCCTGCCTGCGCCGGAGATCCCGGCCGGGGCCGATGGCGACGACATCTACCTGCAGCGCCGCATCCGGGCCTGCCATGACGTGTGGCATGTGATCAGCGGCTGTCCCACCGACCTCGCCGGCGAAGCAGCCCTCAATGGCCTCACCGCCGAACAGCTGCGCTGGCCAGGCTGCGCCCTGCTGCTGGCCGCCGACCTGATTCATCGCGTCGATGAGCCCGTAGCAGAAGCAGGCGGCGCGGAGCAGGGGGAAGGGGTGGATGTGGGGCTGGCGGTGGCCTTCGGACTGGAGCTGGGCTGCCTGGCCCCGCCCCTGCTGGCCCAGCGTTGGGAGGAACACTGGGAACGCCCCCTCGCCGACTGGAGAGAGGAGCTTGGGATCAGTGCCCTGCTGCAGCGAAGCCCGTTCAGGAGCACAGCTCTCAAGAACATGGCTCTCAAGGACACAGGCAGCCCGGTGGCTGCCAGCCCGGCCTGATCGGCCGGGTCAGACCTTCGCCAGGGTGACCCGCTCGGGCTGGTGCTGATATTTGCCGGCGCGATCCTGGTAGGTGGTGTCGCAGGGGTCGCCCTCGAAGAAGAGCAACTGACAGATGCCTTCATTGGCGTAGATGCGGCAATCGGCACCGGAGGAATTGCTGAATTCCAGGGTGAGATGCCCTTCCCAGCTGGCTTCGGCAGGCGTGGTGTTCACGATGATCCCCAGCCGGGCGTAGGTGCTCTTTCCGAGGCAGATCACGGTGATGTTGGCCGGCACCTTCAGCTTCTCCAGGGCCACTCCGAGGCCATAGGAATGGGCGGGAAGGATGAAATAGTCGCCGTCTTCATCGTGATGGAGGGGCGCCGGCTCGAGGTTGGCCGGGTTGAACCGCTTCGGGTTCATCACCGTGCCTGGCACATGGCGGAAGATCAGGAATTCCTTGGCCGAGAGGCGCAGGTCGTAGCCGTAGGAAGAGCAGCCGAAGCTCAGCACCGGTGCACTGCGTGCCTCCGGATTGAGATGGCGCACCAAGGTGCCCTGGAAGGGCTCGATCATGCCGGCGGCGGCCTGCTCGTTGATCCAGCGATCGTTCTTGAGCATCGTTCAGTAACCCCGGCGCAGCTCGGTGACCTGGTCGGCCATCTCCATCAGAGCCGGGGGCATGGCCGGACCGGTGAGGATCACATCCAGATGGGCCGGACGCCGTTCCAGCGTGGCGATGATCTCCTCGGCCGGGAGGTAGCCGAGCTGGATCGCCAGCCCGAGCTCGTCGAGCACCAGGAGGTCCACACTGCCCGCCAGCAACTGGTCGCGGCAGTAGGCCCAGATGGCCTCCACGGCAAGCCGGGCCTCGCCATCGACCGCCCCCTGGGGATCGGCCGCCCCATCCAGGCAGAGCAGGGTGGCGGGCCTCAGCCACTGCAGCCTGCCGCAGAGCCAGAGGCAACCTTCCACGCCCTGGTCCACCCCACCCTTGAGGAACTGGCTCACCAGCACCCTGCTGCCGAGGCCGGCGGTGCGCAACGCCTGGCTGAACACCGCCGCGAAGCTGCCGCGGAAGGGGGCCGTATGGATCTGCAGCAGCCCTTCCGGCTGGGGCACCAGCCGCAACGGGACCGGGGGGGCCACCACCCGCAGGGAATCCTTGGCAGCCCCATGGCCGGCAGGGGGGACGGAATGCACGGCCGCTTCGTTTCGGCCACCGCCGGGGCTGCGCTGCGGCTGGCGATGGTTGACGAGGCTGGCAGTCATGAACACCCCTGCAGACAGAACTTCAACAGGACTGGTAGCCCCATCGGGCGGGTCTTGGGGGAGTGATCCCCGGCACCTCGCCTGCTGAATGTAGCGGGATCCGGTCGCGGCGCACACCACCCCTGGTGGGAACGGCGCCTGGAGCAAACAGGCGTACCAATGGGCCCGCCCTACGCTGCCCTCCCTTGCCTCGCCGAGCGTGACCAGTCCCCGAGCCGACGGCCGCGCCGCCGACATGCTGCGTCCGGTGCGCTTCCAGTGGGATCCCATGGGCTTCGCCCTGAGTTCGGTCACGATCGAAGCCGGCAGCACGCGCGTGCTGTGCAGCGTCTGTCTCGACGAGGAAGTTCCCCGCTGGCGACGCGGATCGGGAAAGGGCTGGCTGAGCGCCGAATACCGCCTGCTGCCCGCCTCCACCCCCAGCCGCCAACCCAGGGAGCTGATGAAGCTTTCGGGCCGCACCCAGGAGATCCAGCGGCTGATCGGTCGCAGCCTGCGGGCGGCGATCGATCTCGAGGCCCTGGGAGAACGCACCCTGCTGGTGGATTGCGACGTGCTCCAGGCCGATGCCGGCACCCGCACCGCCGCCGTGACCGGCAGCTGGGTGGCCCTGAGCGCCGCCCTCGAGCGCCTGCAGCGCCAGGGGGTGCTGCAGGCCTCGCCGCTGCGCCAGCAGGTGGCGGCTGTGTCGGTGGGCCTGGTGGAGGGCCGGGCCCTGCTCGACCTGAACTACGGCGAAGACAGCCGCGCCGACGTGGATCTGAACGTGGTGATCGACGCCCAGCAGCGGCTGCTGGAAATCCAGGGCACCGCGGAGGGGGCCCCGTTTACCCGCACGGAGCTGAACTCCCTGCTCGATCTGGCCGAAGCAGGCATCCGCCAGCTGCAGCAGGCCCAGAACGAGGCGCTGGCCAGCCAACCGCAGCCCCGTTGATCCGGCCTTGAGCGGGCCCGATCCGCCCTTCCTCCGGCAAAGAGAAACGTGAAGAAAGGAGCCTGGGAGGAAAAGAGTACGTTTCGCTACATGCCTGGCACGGAGCGATCCGTAGCTTCCGAGCCACTAGTCACCCCGCCATGGTCGGCGCCACCCGCGGATTCAGCCGATTTGCCAGCACCCCCTCCAGCGGAGCGCCCGGCAGTGTGACGTCGGTCGGAAGCGGCGGCCAGCCCACCGCCACCCTGCTGGAGGTGATCCGCAGCCTCTCCGGCAGCAGCGTCGAAACGATCGAACGGGGCAAGACGATCTTCTTCCCCGGCGATCCGGCGGAGCGGGTCTACCTGCTGCGCCGCGGGGCGGTGCGTCTCTCCCGTGTCTACGAATCCGGGGAGGAGATCACGGTGGCCCTGCTGCGGGAAAACAGCCTGTTCGGCGTTCTCTCCCTGCTCACGGGCCAGCGCTCCGATCGCTTCTATCACGCCATCGCCTTCACCCGGGTGGAGATGGTGACGGCACCGGCCGCTTCGGTGCGACGCGCCATCGAGCAGGACGCCAGCGTCGGGCTGCTGCTGCTGCAGGGGCTCTCCTCGCGCATCCTGCAGACCGAAACCATGATCGAAACCCTCACCCACCGAGACATGAGCTCGCGGCTGGTGAGCTTTCTGCTCGTTCTCTGCCGCGACTTCGGCGTACCCAGCAACGAGGGGATCACGATCGATCTGCGCCTCTCCCACCAGGCGATCGCCGAGGCGATCGGCTCCACCCGCGTCACGATCACCCGCCTGCTGGGGGATCTGCGCAACGACGGTCTGGTGCAGATCGACCGCAAGAAAATCACGGTGTTCGATCCGATCGCCCTGGCGAAACGATTCAGCTAGCCGTTTGCCAGGGATACTGAGGCGTTCCTGGAGCAGGGCGTGTCGGGCTGGCTGCTGATCCTGGCGCTGCTCGTTCTCGGCGGGGTGCTTTCGACCCTGGGAGATCGACTCGGCAGCAAGGTGGGCAAAGCCCGTCTGAGCCTGTTCCGGCTGCGCCCCCGCAAAACGGCCGTGCTGATCACGGCCCTCACCGGCAGCCTGATCAGCGCCGTTTCGCTCGGCCTGATGCTGCTCGTGAGTGAACGGCTGCGGGTAGGGCTTTTTCAGCTGGATCAGATTGAGGCCCGACTGCGGGAAAGCCGCATCGAACTGAAGCAGAGCCGATCCGACCTCAGCCGCAACCAGCTTGCCCTTAAGGAAAGTCGGGCCGAGGTGCTGCGCGCCGAAGCCGGCCGCAGCCAGGCCCTGCGCAGCCGGCAGCAGGCCATCGCCAGCCGCGAACAGGCGCTCGAGGGCCGTCGCCTGGCGATCGAAAGCCAGCAGCGGGCCCGGGGACAACTGGAGGCGGCCCAGCAGCGGGTGACCACCCTGCGCCGCGAACTGCAGCCCCTGCAGACCGAAAGGGCCCGGCTGGAGACAGAACGGGATCGGCTGAGTCGCGACGTCAAAGGCAAGGACGTGGAGATCCGTCGCACCGAGGCCGAACTCTCCCAGGTGCGGCAGCGGATCGCGGCCGGCGCCAAGGAGCTCAAGGAACTGGAGACGAACGTGATCGCGCTGCGGCGCGGCGACGTGGTGATCGCCAGCGGCCAGCCCCTGGCCACAGCCAAGGTGAAGCTGCAACAGCCCGCGCAGGCGAAGGACGTGATCGATGCCCTGCTGCAGAAGGCCAACATGGCGGCGTTTCAGCAGCTGTTGCCGGGCAAGGCCGTGGATCGGCAGATCCTGCTGGTGCCGCGCAAGGAGATCGAGCGGCTGGACCAACTGCTGCGCCAATCCGGCACCTGGGTGGTGAGCATCCGCTCCGCCGGCAACGTGCTGCGGGGAGAGTCCCGGGTGCTGGCCTTCCCGGACCTGCGGCCCAACCGGCAGGTGGTGAAGCAGGGAGAACTGCTGGCCCGCACCGTGCTCGATGGAGACGAACGCAGCCCCGAGGAAGTGCGCAGCCGCATCAACCTGCTGCTGGCTGCCGCCTTCACCAAGGCCCAGCGCCAGGGGACCCTGGTGGATGGCCTTCAGTTTGATGGCGCCGCCTTCAACGAACTCGGTCGCGAGCTGAGCGAGCGGCCGGCCGGCCAGGTGGCCACGATCGAAGCGATCGCTCTGCGCAATGCCGACACCCCCGATCCGATCGTGGTGGAACTGCGCTGGAACCACAGCATCCGGGCCAGCAGCCCCCGAACGCGATGAGCGGCGCCCCTCTGGCGGCCCTGGATCCGGGCCGCAGCAAATGCGGGCTGGTCCTGAGCGATGCCTCGGGGGACGGCATCGCTCAGGCCCTGGTGCTGCCACCGGCAGCGGCCTGGGAACAGCTGCGCGTGTGGCAGGCCAGCGGGCCGTTGGCCGGGGTCATCCTCGGCAACGGCACCGGCTCCCAGGCATGGCGAATGCGGCTGGAGGAACTCGGCACCGAGATCCATCTGGTGGAGGAGCGGGGCAGCACCCTGGCGGCCCGGCAGCGCTACTGGCAGCTGTTTCCCCCGAGGGGCTGGCGGCGGATGCTGCCCGAAGGCCTGCGCCAGCCGCCCCGGGACTACGACGACGTGGTGGCCCAGCTGCTGCTGGAACGCTGGCTCGGCCGTCCGCTGGGCCGACCTGCCTAGAAGGCCGCCCGCACCGTGAAGGCGTAGTCCCCCCCGGGCTCCAGCTGGTAATCGGCCTTGAGCAGATAACGCAGCAGGGCGTCCTGGATCAGGGCCCGGCCCAGGGAGGGCTCCACCGTGAGCTCGCCCCGGTCGAAGGCCCACTGGAAACTCCATTGAAAGCCGCCGGCAGTCACCTCCCCCTCCATCAGGCAGGGGGTGAAGCTGCGGCGCAGGATCCGCAGCTGGGCCGTGGTGGCGGGGAGGCGAGCCATGAAATCAGGATGCCGCCACGCCGGCGCGAAAACTGTTCAGGCGATTGCCGGCCCGTTCCGGCCCCAGTCTCCGGATCAGATCCACGCCGGCGAGCACCTCCGTGAGCACCTCCTCCACCATCGGCTTCTCCTCCGCCGAGAACCGCCCCAGCACGTGGGAAACGGTGCGCTCCCGGCGTTCCACCGGATTGTCGGCCGGGGCCCCGATGCCGATCCGCAGCCTGGCGAACGCCTCACTGCCGAGATGCTGAATGGTGCTGCGCAGACCGTTATGGCCACCGGCGCTGCCGGAGACCCTCAGCCGCAGGCGGCCGAGGGGCAGGTCCATGTCGTCGACCAACACCAGGATCTGGCTGGGTTCGAGCCGGAACCAGTCGAGGGCCGCCCGGATCGACCGCCCGCTCTCGTTCATGTAGGTCTGCGGCATCAACAGGCGAAGACGCCGCTCGCCGCTGCCCACCTCAGCCAGCAGCCCATGCAGACGAGGCTGTTGGCGGAAGGAAACGGAGGATTCCGCCGCCAGCCGCTCCAGTGCCATGAAGCCCACGTTGTGGCGGGTGTCGGTGTAGCGAGGACCAGGGTTGCCCAGCCCCACGAGCAACTGCAGATCCACGGCAGAAATGGAGGTCAGCGAGGATCTGCTTCCGTGGCATCCGGGCCACCGGTTTCCACCGGAGCAGAGCTGGTGGCAGCCGCCGGCAGGCCCGCGGACGAAGCGCTGCCGCCGGAGAGATCAGGCTCAACGATGCTGCCTTCGGTACCGATGGCGGTGCGGAATTCCTTCTCGAATTCCTGGGAGGCGGACTGGAAGCCACGCAGGGTGCGACCCAGGGTCTTGCCGAGTTCCGGCAGCCGTTTCGGGCCGAAAACAAGCAAGCCGATGGCCGCGATGACGGCCATCTCGGGCAGGCCGATGCCGAAGATATTCATGAAGGAGCTCCGGGAACGGCGAATCAGCCGATGCCGTTCCAATTGACGTTGATGCCTTCCAGCAGCAGCGACTTGTTGTAAAGCTGAAGGATCACCAGCAGGAACACCAGGAAAAGCAGCATGAACACTCCCATCACAGGAGTGGTGCCCCAACCGGGGACGACCTTGCCGTATTCGGAATTCAGCGGGCGCAGGATGTCTCCCAGGCGGGTGCGTTGGGCCATGGCAGCTCGGGGCTCTCGGCAAACAGTGGCTCTGGTTACTGTAAGGGTCTTCGAGGGCCCGCCGAGCCGGGCTGTCGAGAGTTGTGACGGAGATCCCCCCTCCCCTGCCCATGGAACCCACCACGACCTCCCCGGCCCTGTCGATCGCCATCGCTGTTCTGGCAGTGCTTCTGGCGCTCACCGGCTTCGGTGTGTACACCGCCTTCGGCCCGCCTTCCAAAGAGCTCACCGATCCCTTCGACGACCACGACGACTGAACGCTGCCGCCTCAGCCTGAACGGCGCAGCCGCCAGAAGCCGATCCCCCAGGGCCCCAGCACCAGGGGATCGCTGCTGTCAGGAAGCTGGGGCAAGGGTTGGTCGAGCCCGTCGAGGCGCTCTACGAACTGCCAGCGGCGGCCCAGTTCCAACCTGCGGCGGCAGGGGCCCAGATTCTGGAGAGTGACGAGCACGTCACCCAGCCCGTCACCACTTCCCGCCGCGGCCGATCGCAGGGCCAGCAGCTCCAGATCGGCATGCTGCGCGGGAAACCCCGGCCAGGCAGAAGCGGCAACCGCCGGCCGCCAGGGCCGGCACCACAGGGGGTGCCCCAGCGACCGCGCCGCCGCCGGCACCCCGGCCTGCCGCCAGCCACCGGCACAGGGCATCAGGGCCAGACGCTGCCGCTGCCAACCGTTGTCGGCCCCGGGGTCGGGCCAGGTGGGGCCCCGCAGCAGCGAGACCCCCAGCTGCCGGGCGGTGGCCGAAACCCCCTGAGGTCCATCGAGCAGCACCGCCAGCGAAGAGGCATCGGCCCGCTCCCCTGACTGCGAGGCCAGCCAGCGGATCGCCGCCACCTCCCAGCGGGCCTGCTCCCTGGCGGTCCGTGCCTCGGCGGGCCGCTCGATCACCCCACCGGAGGTATCGGCCGCCCAGCGCACCGCCGGCTGGGCCAGGGGGATCTCGAGCCGCAACAGCTCGTGGCGCTGGTGCCACTGCACCCCCAGCACCAGCTCCAGCCAGGGGCTGCCGGCGAGCAGGCGCCCATCAAGACGGATCCGGCTCCCCCCCAGCTGGCCGCGCCAAACGAAACGGGCGCAGAGTGGCCCCCGTTCGAGCCATTGGGGCGCCCCCTGCCAGCGCCAGGGCAGGGGATGGTCGCGGTAGTCGGCGGCGATGTCCCAGGCGTCCCAGAACTCGCCCCGATCCGCCCAGCGACACCAGGAGAGAGGCGCGGCCAGCAGGCTCGTGCCGGCGGCATCGAACAACTGCTCCACGCCCTCGGGACCGATCCGGGCAGCGATCAGGCCATTGGCCAGGCACCAGCGATCGGGATCCGGGCCCTCCACCGGTTCGACCCGCACCGGATGCTGCAGGGGCCGACTCTCCCCCGCGTCGTCCGCCGCCGGCGATGCCACCGGATCACGGCGCAGGCTGAGGGCGCGCACACCCTCCAGCCCCGGCAGCTGCAGCCACTGCCCGCCCCCGGGGGCGGGCTGGCCCTGGAGGGGGATGGCCGTGGGCGTCTGCCCGGCCTCCCCTTCCAGCAGACTCCAGCAGCCGGCGGGCAGCCGCACGGTGCGGGGCTGGCCCGCCACCGGCTGAAGCTGCACGACTTTCCATTCCTGCAGCGGTCCATCGGCGCCGATGCTGCCTCCCAGGCCCTGGGCCAGAGCCCGGTCCCGTTGGCGCCGGGCCCGGCGGCGGGCCTGGCGCCACTGGGGCTCCGCCTGCTCGAACACCTCCGGAATCGACGTGCCGGGAAGGATGTCGTGAAACTGCTGGAACAGCAGGGGGCGCCAGTCGGGGGATTCGGCCGCAGGCTCCGCCCCCCGCAGGGCCAGGGCCAGATCGGCCTCGCGCAGCAACCGTTCCAGGCTGCGGTTATGGCGCTTCTGATCCGGCCGGCTAGTGGCGCAACCGCGATGCAGTTCGAGGTAGAGCTCGTCGCGCCACACCGGCAGGCCAGGCACGAGGGGCTCCAACCGCTCCAGGTACTGGCGCAGGGTGCCGGAGCGCTGGCCGGCGGCGACAGGCTGCTGTTGCCAGAGGGCCAGCTGCTCCAGCATCTCGACGGTGGGTCCGCCGCCGTGATCCCCCACCCCCGGCAACCAGAGGGCGTCCTCCACCCCCGTGGCGCTCTGCCACTCCAGCCGATACCGCTCGATCGCGACGGGGTCGCCATCGGTGCCGATCGGCGCCGTCATCAGGGAGAGCAGCTCGGCACCGCAGCGGCTGCGCCAGCGGAACAGGCGATGGGGGAAGCGATTGGTGGCGTTCCAGGCGAGCTTGTGGGTGCAGAACCAGCGCACCCCCGTGGCCGCGGCCACAGCGGGCAGGCCCGCCCCGAAGCCGAAAGTGTCCGGCAGCCAGCTGAGCTGGTGCGACCACTCCGGGAAGGTGCGACGGCTGTAGTGCTGACCTTCCTGGAACTGCCGCAGCAGGGAGGCGGTGGAGATCAGCACGCAGTCGGTCTCCACCCACGAACCATTGAGCGGCTCCCAGCGCCCCTCGCGCATGGCGGCCCGGATCCGAGCGAACAGGGCCGGCCGGTGCTGTTCGAGCCAGGCGTAGAGCGCCGGGGTGGAGTGGCCGAAATGGAGGTCAGGAAACCGTTCGAGCAGGGAGAGGGCCGAGCGGAAGGTGCGCTCGGCGGCCTGCCAGGTATCCGCTACCGGCCACAGCCAGGCCAGATCGAGATGGGCATGGCCGAGCACGTGGATCACCCCCGCACCTGGGGTCTCCGGCCGGCCGAAATCGCGGCGAAGCTGCAGCAGCTGGGCCCGCGGGGCGGCCAGCAAGCCATGGGGATCGGCAGGATCCCGGGGCTCCAGCTCCAGGTGGCTGGTGATCAGGGCGCCGTCGTCATGCAGAGGCGACCGCAGGCGCAGCTCCAGTGAAAGGGCCTCCCCCTGCCACCAGCCTGGCGGCAGAGGCCACCGACAGGCGGTGTCGAACAGGTCGCCGGCATGCACGGCCGCACCATCTGCCCGCAGTTCCACCTGATCGGCCCACCAGCGCAAGGCCAGACGGGCGGTGGCCTGCTGCGGCCCGAGGCAGCGCCAGGCCTCAGGACAGACGAGCCGCAGCGTGAGCTGGAGCCACTGCCCACCGCGCGGCCAGACGATCAGCCCCCGGGCCACCCAGTCCGGGCGGTGGACAGGCCCCCAGGGGTGAGCGAGCGCGGAGCCCAGCTCTCCCTCCGGCTGGCGTGCCTGCCAGAGCGGCTGCAGATCGAGGGCCGTCTGATCCCCCGCTTGCTCCTGTGCCTGCACCGCGTTCCCCCTGCGTACGTGACTGAAACGTTTCAATCCGGGCACGATCCGCCTGCTGCGGGCCCCCTCTTCCCTGGATAGCAAGCCAGGCCCCATAGGATGATGCGGCTGCCGCAGGGTCGATACGGCCCCTACCGGCCCCAGTCACTCCCTGTCACCCGCCGGACAGCCCATGCTCGCCCTCAAGATCTCGGTTTACTCGGTCGTGTTCTTCTTCATCGGGATCTTCGTGTTCGGCTTCCTGGCCCGCGACCCGAGCCGCACCCCCAGCCGCAAGGACCTGGAGGAGTGATCGACCCAGGCCCACCACGGCCTGACCGCCCATCCCACAACCGGCTGTGATGCCCTGAATCCTGCAGGATTCACGTGGCAGGATCAGCCATCGATTCGCCCAGCTCCTGGCCGTACGTGGTGCCCAATCAACGCCCCACAGGCCGAAGCACGGCCCTCCTGCCTTTGTTCGGCCTGGGGCTTCTGCTGGTGTCGGCACGCCCGGCAGCGGCGAACCCGGCCCAGCCGGCCCAGACCTCCCCTTCCCCAGCCCTGGCACCGGTGCCGGTGCTGGCGCCGGTGCCCGAAAAAGCTCTGCCGCCTCCGGAGGGCCAGCCTCCGCTGGAGCTGCAGCTGAGTGCCAACCGCCAGAGCTACGACCAGCAGCGCCGTCGCTACGTCAGCACCGGCAATGTCATGGCCAGCCTGGCCGGGGGGCGCCTCCTGGCCGATCGCATCGAGTTCGATCCCGAGAGCCGCACCCTCTACGCCTACGGCAGCGTGCGCTTCCAGCGCGGTCAGCAATATCTGCAGGCCAGCAGCCTCCGCTACAGCCTCTATGAGGGGGTGGGGGAGATGCGGGATGTCTACGGCGTGCTCGACCTCGACGGCACGGCCCAGGATCTGGACCTGGCCACGCCTCCTTCAACGCCGCTGCCGCCGCCGCAGCCGATCAGCTGTCCGCCCGACGTGCCACCGCCGCCCCAGTGGCATCCCCATCCCTGGGCGGTGACCGGCTGGGCCGGCCAGATGTATGCCGCCAACTTCGGCGACACCTTTCTGTTCAAGGGCAAGCTGCGGCCGGAATACCTGGGGGGCCTGGGGCTGCAACGCCGCCTGCTGGATGGGGGTCCCTTTGCCCTGGAGATCGACACCAACCTGCTCGGCCATCGCGCCACCCGCCAGGCGGGGGGCGAGTTCAACCAGAAGATCCCGTTCGCCGACACCCCCGCCCAGACCTTCAGCGACATGACCGTGGGTCTGGGGATGAGGCTCTGGGTGCAGCCCTGGCTGAGCCTCTACTTCGTGGAAGGGGTGAGCCTGCTGAGCGAAAACAGCAACTACGAGCGCACCTTCCGAGAGAACTACACCCAGTTTCTCAACTACCTGGCCTTTGAGGTGGAGGCCCTGGTCTCCCCCCAGTGGTCCGCCGTGGGGAGAATCCACCACCGCTCCGGCGCCTACGGCACCTACAGCGGCGTCAGCGAAGGCAGCAATGCCTATCTGCTCGGGCTTCGTTACCGCTACGGCGAATCGGGCCCCTCCCGCCAGCCGGTGGTGCTGGCCCCGGCCCAGGGCTGCCCCGGTGCCCCCGCCCCGGGGGAGGAACCGGTCCAGAGCGACCTGGCCCAGCAACTGGAGCAGGTGACCCTCGGTCCCGGCAGCAGCAGTGGTGCCAGCACAACCCGGACGGCGGCGCCGGCGCCCTCCCCAGCCAGCGCCCCGCGCCGGCAGAACCGCTGGGAGATCGCCAAGGCCCAGGAAAAGGCCCGGCAGGAGGCGATCGCCCGCATCGATCAGCGGGTGGAAAACGTGCAGTTCCAGCAGAGTCTCACCGCGGAACGGCGCGTCGGCTTCCCCAACCAGCTGGTCACCCCCGATGCCGCCAACCAGTTCGGCCAGGTGCGCCCCAGTCAGCTCCAGGACCTCACCACCAAGAGCAACCGCCAGCTGGTGCGCGGTTCCCTGAGCCGCTGGCGCATCCAGGCGGGCAGCCTTCGGTTCACCCCCACCACCCTCTCGGGCGACCGGGTGGGCTTCACAAACGATCCCTACACCCCGGCCCAGTCGTGGCTGGATTCCGAAAACGTGGTGGCCACGCTGCAACCCAATGGCGACACGGTGATCAAGGCCGGCCGCAACCATCTGCTGCTGGAGGAGCGGCTGCCCATCCCCGTTACCCGCTCCACCCGGATCAAGAAGCAGGAGGAGATCGACAACCGCTGGGTGCTGGGCAACGACCGCGAGGATCGGGACGGAGTGTTCCTGGGATACAACATCCCGATCAAGCTGGGCGAGCAGGGCAGCTTCACCCTGCAGCCCCAGTTCATGCTGCAACGGGCGATCAACGGCACCACCGATGCCTACCCGCTGCCGGACCAGCCGGTGCAGGACCCGCCGGTGGAACAGCCCGCCACCACCGGCGATCTGTTCGGCCTGGAGGCCAAACTGCTGACCCCGCTGGCGGGCTTCCGCGCCGATGCCACGGTGAGCCTCTCCAGTCTCGACTCCCACAACCTGGCCGATGGCACCCGCAGCTGGGGCGACCTCAGTCGCGCCGTGCCCCTGCCGCTGCTGGGCGATTCGCTGTTCCGTCTGTTCGGCGCCTACCGCTTCCGCACCTGGAACGGCTCGCTGGGGGAGGAAGACGTCTACTCCGCCTACGGGGTCTCGCTCGAGGACACGGGCGACCTGGCCTCCTGGGGAAAGCTGCGCAGCAACTACTTCTGGCGCCTGGGGGTGGGCAACTACCAGGGGAACGACTTCGAGAGCACCAACCTCAGCGATCTATGGCGGGGCAATGCCATCGGTTCGCTGAACATGAGCCTGCCGCTCTGGACCGGCAAGGCCTCCACCCTGGCGCCGGCCCTGGTGCTGGAAAACACGCCGGTGCCGATCGTTCCCGGCCTGAGCCTCAACGCCAATCTGCTGGGAAGCCTGGCCTATTACGGAGACGGCACCAATCAGAACACCCTCAGCCTCTCGGGTGGTCCCACCCTGACGCTGGGGCACTTCATCCGCCCCTTCCTCGATTACACCCAGATCACGATCACGGGCGGAGGCACGCTGCGCCAGGGCCTCAGCCCCCTCAGCTTCGATCGGGCGGTGGATCTGGGCACGGTCGGCATCGGCCTCACCCAGCAGATCGCCGGACCGCTGCTGTTCAGCGGCGGCATCGGATACAACGTCGATCCCAACTCGGAGTTTTACGGTGACGTGACCGCCTCCTATGTGGAACTGCGCTGGCAGCGGCGGTCCTATGAAATCGGGGTGTATTACAGCCCCTACGACGGACTCGGCGGCGTGCGGGTGCGTCTGAATGACTTCAACTTCAAGGGGCCGGGGCTCCCCTTCGTGCCCTACCACCCGAGCCAGGCGCCCCTCCATCGATCCTTCTGAGGCTCGAGGAAGGGAACGGCGGGCTCAGGCGGCGGCGAATCCCGTGAGATAGGGGAGGCGTTCTGCGGTGGCGCGCAGTTCGGCGTCGTGGGAGACCAGCTGGGAGGTGCCATCCCACTGCCCCGAGACGAGCATGCGATGGGGGCCCTCGGCGAGCTCCACAGACCAGGAGCACGGGTCCCCCGCCTGAGGGTGCAGCAGCAGCTCCAGGGCTTCGAGATCGAGGCGCAGGCTGGCGGAGGGATCCGCCACCACCGCCGCCTGGATCTGGCCGACTGTCGCCGCATCGGCCGTGAGGCAGGGGATGCCGAGGGCCAGACAGTTGCCGCAGAAAATCTCGGCGAAACTCTCGCCGATCACGGCCCGGATCCCCCAGCGCATCAATGCCTGGGGGGCATGCTCGCGGCTGGAGCCGCACCCGAAGTTGCGGTTCACCACCAGGATCGAAGCTCCGGCATGCTCGGGCCGATCAAAGGGGTGGGCACCCTCCAGTTCGGTGCGGTCGTCGGCGAAGGCACCTTCCGCCAGCCCCTCGAAGGTGACGCACTTGAGATAGCGGGCCGGGATGATCCGATCGGTGTCGATGTCGCTGCCCACCACGGCAACGCCACCGCCTTCGAGCAGGCGAACCGGACCGCAGGGAAAGGCAAGGTCGCTGGTACTGCCCATGGGAATCAACGAGGAATCAGAAGGAAGGAAGCGGAAGGAGGGATTCAGCGGGAGGGAAGCAGCTGGCGCACATCGGCGACGTGACCGGAAACGGCGGCGGCCGCCACCATGGCCGGACTCATCAGCAGGGTGCGACCACTGGCTGAACCCTGACGCCCCTTGAAGTTGCGGTTGCTGGAGCTGGCACTGATCTGCCGACCCTCCAGCCGATCGGGGTTCATGGCCAGGCACATCGAGCAACCGGGTTCACGCCACTCGAAGCCCGCCTCCCGAAACACCACATCCAACCCCTCGGCCTCGGCGGCGGCGGCCACCTGCTCACTGCCGGGCACCACGAAGGCCTTGATGCCGGGGGCCACGTGGCGGCCCCGGGCCACGGCGGCCGCGGCCTGCAGGTCGCTGAGCCGACCGTTGGTGCAACTGCCGATGAAACAGACATCGATCGGCAGGCCGGCGATCGGCAGGCCCGGCGCCAGATCCATGTAGCGGTAGGCCTCCTCGGCCAGGGGGCGCTCCTCCGGATCGAGCTGGTCGGGAGTTGGCACGGCCTCGTCGACGCCGATGCCCTGGCCGGGGGTGATCCCCCAGGTGATGGTGGGCGCGATCCGGGCAGCGTCGAACACCACCTCATCGTCGAAGACGGCATCCGGGCCACTGGCCAGGGCACTCCACCAGGCCACCGCCCGATCCCAGGCCTCTCCGGCCGGGGCGTGGGGGCGACCCTGGAGGTAGGAGAAGGTGGTGGCGTCGGGGTTGCAGTAGCCCACCCGAGCGCCGCCCTCGATCGCCATGTTGCAGAGGGTCATGCGCTCCTCCATCGAGAGGGCCTCGATCGCAGGGCCGGCGAATTCGTAGGCATAGCCCACGCCACCCTTGACGCCGAGGGTGCGAATCACATGCAGCACCAGATCCTTGGCGTAGACCCCGCTCTGCAGGCGGCCCTCGACCCGGATGCGACGCACCTTCAGCTTGTTCATCGCCAGGCTCTGGCTGGCGAGAACATCACGCACCTGGCTGGTGCCGATCCCGAAGGCGATCGCCCCGAACGCTCCGTGGGTGGAAGTGTGGGAGTCACCGCAGGCCACGGTCATGCCGGGCTGGGTGAGGCCGAGTTCGGGGGCGATCACATGCACGATCCCCTGGCGGCCGCTGCCGAGGCCATGCAGGGTGATGCCGTACTCGGCGCAGTTGGCCTCCAGGGTGGCCAGCATCTCCTCGGCCAGGGGGTCGGCGAAGGGCCGGGCCTGGGAGGTGGTGGGCACGATGTGGTCCACGGTGGCCACGGTGCGCTCGGGGTGGCGCACCGACAGGCCCAGGTCGCGCAGGGCGGCGAAGGCCTGGGGACTGGTGACCTCGTGGATGAGGTGCAGACCGATGAACAGCTGGGTGGAGCCGCCCGGCAGGTCCGCCACCCGGTGCAGCTCCCAGACCTTGTCGTAGAGGGTGCCGGCGCTCACGCGGAAGGGTGGGGGAAGGGAGAAATGAGCCTAGAAGCCCGGGTGCCTGGTGGCCGGCCGCCCTCAGAGCCCGTTGACCACATGGCGGGGGGCACCGGCCAACAGGGCCTCCACATTGGCGGCGGTGGCCTGGATCAGTCGCTGGCGGGCCTGAACCGTGGCCCAGGCGATGTGGGGAGTGATCACGCAGTTGGGGGCGGAGAGCAGCGGCTGACTGGCCGGCGGCGGCTCAACGCTCAGCACATCCAGGCCGGCACCACCAAGGTGGCCACTGACCAGGGCGGCGGCGAGATCGGCTTCGTTCACCAGGGCTCCCCGACCGGTATTGATCAGCAGCGCCCCGGGCTTCATCCGGGCGATCCGGGCGGCATCGATCAGGCCGCGGGTGTCGGGCGTGAGCGGGCAGTGGAGGCTCACCACATCGCTGGAGGCAAGCAGCAGATCGAGGGGCACACTCTCGGGGCCAGGGGTGCGGCGATGGCTGAGCACCTCCATTCCGAAGGCCACACCGAGGCGCGCCACGGCCGCTCCGATCCGGCCCATGCCCACCACACCGAGGGTCAGCCCTGCCAGTTCGATCAGGGGGCCATCCCAGTAGCAGAAATCGGTGCTGGCCGACCAGCGGCCCTCCCGGACCGTGGCGGCATGGTGGCCGGTGCGGTTGGTGAGCTCCAGCAGCAGGGCGAACACCGCCTGGGCCACGGAAGCGGTGCCGTATTCGGGCACATTGCACAACGGCACCCGGCGCCGCTGGGCCGCTGCGCCATCGACCACGTCGTGGCCGGTGGACAGCATGGCGATACCGCGCAGGGCGGGCAGGGCCTCCAGATCGGCGGCCGTGATCGGGGTCTTGTTGGTGACGGCCACGTCAGCGCCGTGCAGGCGCTCCACCACCCGATCCCGGGGGGTGTGGGGATGGACCACCAGATCCCCCAGCCGCTCCAGAGCCTCCCAGGAGAGATCGCCCGGATTGGTGGTGCGACCATCGAGCACCACCAGCCGGGGACGGCGCAGCGCAGCGGCGGGATCGGTCATCGATCAACCGGGCTGGACGGTGGCGGGATCCCTGCGGAACAGGCCGTTGAGGTAATGGCGGGCGACGGCCCGATCCTGGCTGCCGTGCTGAAACAGGAAGCCGGCCAGCGCCGCCTGCATCAGCCGGTACTGATCCCACTGGGGATGCTGACGAATGAATTCCCGCATCGCATCGAAGAGGTCTTCGGGCATCTGGTTCTCGATGCTCACGGTGGCTGGGGCGTGGTCGGGGACCTGGCTCATGCGGCGGCTCGCTGGGATGCCCCCATCAGGCCACGACACAGCACCTGCCGTCAAAGAGGGGGCGGAAGGACCTCTCATCACCCGTCGCATGGGACCTGTTTTGCGACTTCCGGATTTCACTGGGGGCCGGCGGCCGGTCGGAGGTGCCGACCGGGGACCGCAACCGAACCTCTCCCGAGGTCAAGGGGAGAGGCGGTTTCCCGCAGACAGAACCGCTGAAGGAGCCCAGCCGAGGGCCCGGGCGAACCCTGGCTGGGGAAAAAAGGGGTCAGAACTGTGGAAAAGTGTGGTGAGCCGGGGAAAACCCCATCCCACAGGATTCGTGATCGTTCGGGCTGGCGGATGCAGCGATGCCGATCACGTCCATCTGCCCCTTGACAGGAACGACCTCACTCCTCTTCGTCGCTGCCGGCTGGCACCAGGCGGATCTGCTTGCGACCGAGCTTGATCTCGAACTCATCGCCCGGCTGCAGATCCAGAAGCGCGGTATAGGCCTTGCCCACCAGCAGGTTGCCGTTGCCCTGCACGGTGGCCACATAGCTGAGCTTGCGCCCCCCCTTGCCCGCACCCTTGCCGCCGCCATCGCCGAGGCTGAGCCCCTTGGCCTCAAGCAGAGCCTCATAGAAGGCGGTGAAGTTGAGCCGCTCGGATCCATCCTTCTTGGAGCTCACATAGCCACAACCACGCACCAGATCCGACTTGGACACATCGCCAAGTTCCTTGACCTTGGCCAGGAGATCAGGACCACCAAGCATGACGAGACTGGAAAAGTTGGATGAATTCAGCCTAACGCTTGATCCGATTTGGGCAAGTGAACGGAACCGACCAATCTTCGCCAGGAGCGATCAGCATCGGGCCGACATTTGCTGACCACGGTATGGATGCTGCCAGCCAGGGAATGGATGCGGTCGGCAACAGCGGTCGGCAACTCTGAAGCTCAGTCCAACGCGATCAATCGCAGCCGCAGACGGTTGAGGGCCTCGCCCACCGTGACCGCCTGAATCCAGTCGCGGGGACGGCTGGATCCGAAGCGCACCCCCTCGCTGTGGGTCCCGCCCGGCCCGGCGATGGCCAGATGGACCAGACCCACAGGCTTCTCGGGGCTGCCGCCACCAGGCCCGGCGATGCCGGTCACGGCGATGGTCCAGTCGGCATCGGTGAGGGCCCGCACCCCCTCTGCCATCGCAATCGCCACAGGATCACTCACCGCTCCGTACCGCTCGAGCTCGGCGGCAGATACCCCCAGCACCCCCCGCTTCACCGCGTTGGCATAGGCGATCACCCCGCCCAGGAACACATCGGAGGCTCCAGGCACGCCGGCCAGCGCCGCCCCGAGCGCCCCCCCGGTGCAGCTCTCGGCCACCGCCAGGGTGGCGCCGCGGCGGCGGAGCAGATCCAGCACCACCGAGGCAAGACTGTCGCCCTCTTCGCCATAGCAGGCCGCACCGGTGCGGGAGCGGAGTTCCTGCTCCACCGGCGCCAGCAACTGCTGGGCGAGGGGGGAGGAGGGTGCCCGCGCCGTGATCCGCAGCTTCACCTCACCGGTGCCCGCATAGGGGGCCACCGTGGGGTTCTCCAGGGCCAGAAGATCGGCCACCTGATCGGCCAGCAGAGATTCCGAAACCCCCCAGAAACGCAGCATGCGGCTGGCGAACACCCCATCCACCAACCCGGACTGGCGCAGCCAGGGCGCCGCCGTGGCCGCCCACATCGCGTGCAGTTCACTGGGGACCCCCGGGAAGGTGAGCACCGTGAAGCCCGGCTGCGGGGTCCAGATCATGCCGGGAGCCGTGCCGGTGGGGTTGGGCAGCACCTCCGCCCCCTGGGGCAGCAGCGCCTGCTTGCGATTGCTGGGGGAACAGGCGCGACCGCGGGCCTGGAGCCTGGCCTGGATCCCCTCCCAGATATCGGCATGCTCCACCAGCGGAACCCCGAAGGCGGCGGCGATCGCCTCGGTGGTGAGATCGTCGGGGGTGGGGCCGAGACCACCGGTGGTGATCAGCACCTGGCACCGCTCCGCCGCGGCCCGCACCGCCTCGATCACCCGCTCCCGGTTGTCGCCCACCACCTGCTGGCGGAAGTGGGGAAGACCCAGCAGCGCAAGCTGTTCGGCGAGCCAGCGGGCATTGCCATTGAGGATGTTGCCGAGCAGCAGTTCGGTGCCGATGCACAGAACCTCCACCCCCCGCCGCGCCCCGGTCACGTTTGGGGCCCGCCCTGCTGTTGCATCCGCCTGCGGCTGACCACCACGACGGCGATCAGCACGGCCGTGGCCAGGGCAAGCCAGAGAAAGCGGTTTTCGGCATCGGCCACCACCAGCGCCAGAGCAGCCAGCCACTGGGTGAAGGCATAGATCAGCACCACGGTGCGGCGATGGCTGAACCCTGCCCGCAACAGGCGGTGGTGGAGATGGCGGCGGTCGGGATAGAAGGGGGAGCGGCCCTCACTGAGACGGCCCATGATCACAGCCGACATGTCCGCCAGGGGAAGCGAAAGGATCAACAGCGGCAACAACAGGCTGACGCTGGTGAGCCCTTTGGCCGGCCCCACGATGCTGATCGAGGCCAGGGCGAAGCCGAGGAAATAGGAACCGCCATCGCCCATGAAGATGCGGGCGGGGTTGAAGTTGTGGCGCAGAAACCCGAGGCAGGCCCCCGCCAGGGCCGCCGCCAGCAGACCCGCGGCGGGTTGATCGAGGCTGAAGCTCACCGAAAGCAGCCCGATGGCGGCGATGCCGCTCACCCCGGCCGCCAGCCCGTCGAGACCATCGAGCCAGTTGATCGCATTGGTGATGCCCACCAGCCAGATCACGGTGGCAAGCGCACTCCACGGGCCCGGCAGATCCAGCAGCCGTTCCGTACCCAGCAGCGGAAACGGCAGGTCGATGCTGCCGATGCGCACCCCCTGCTGCCAGACCGCCATCGCCACGGCCACCTGGCCGGCCAGCCGCGGCAGCGGCGGCAGGGCGAACAGATCGTCGGCCAGGCCGATCACGAAGAAGCAGAGGGCGCCGGCCAGGGTGGTCCAGATCAGCTGGTCCTTGTCGGGCGGCAGTTGGGCGAATCCCCCGAACGACCAGGTGAGGGCAAGGGCAAGGCTGAAGCCGGCCACGATGCCGATCCCCCCGAGACGCACCATCGGCAGGCTGTGCTGCTTGCGGGCATCCGGGGGGTCCACCAACCCCCAGCGCAGACCCAGCCTTCGCACCAGCGGCACGATCAGGGCGGTGAGCAACGCCGCGCTCACGCACGTAAGCAGGGCCGCTGCATTCGGGCTTTGAGCAAGGGTCACGGGGGCGGACCGGAAAGCAGCTGACCGATGGGCGTCACCTTACGGGCTGACACGCAGATCAAACGTGCTGCAGTTCACGTTGCTGCGCATACAAGGGATATCGCTGACAGAGCGCCGCGACCCGCTCCCGACACGCCTGCTCGATGGCGCTGTCCTCAGGATTGAGCAGGCGATCGGCGATCACATCGGCCACCTCGCGGAAGGCCGCCTCGTCGAAGCCCCGGGTTGTGCAGGCCGCAGTGCCCAGGCGCAGGCCGCTGGTCACGAAGGGCGACTGCGGATCGAAGGGAACGGTGTTCTTGTTGGCGGTGATGCACACATCGCTCACCAACAGGTCGGCCACCTTGCCGGTCATCCCGATCGAGCGCAGGTCGAGCAGCACCAGATGGTTGTCGGTGCCGCCGCTCACCACCGCGATGCCCCGCTCCTGGATCCGGGCGGCAAGGGCGCGCGCGTTGGCCACCACCTGCTCGATGTAGGTGCGGAAGGAGGGCTGCAGGGCCTCGCCGAAGGCCACGGCCTTGGCGGCGATCACATGCTCCAGGGGGCCACCCTGGGTGCCGGGGAACACGGCCTTGTCGAACTGCTTGCCGAACTCGGCGTCATTGCAGAGGATCAGGCCGCCGCGGGGGCCCCGCAGGGTCTTGTGGGTGGTGGTGGTGACCACATGGCAGTGGGGCACGGGGCTGGGATGGACCCCGGCCGCCACCAGTCCGGCGATGTGGGCCATGTCCGCCAGCAGGTAGGCGCCCACCTCATCGGCGATGGCGCGGAAGGCCGCGAAGTCGATGGTGCGGGGATAGGCCGAATAGCCGCAGATGATCAGCTTGGGGCGGTGCTCCAGGGCAAGCTCGCGGATGGTGGCGTAGTTGAGCTGCTGGGTCTCGGGGTCCACGCCGTAATGCACGGCCTTGAACCACTTGCCGCTCACGTTCACCGGCGAGCCGTGGGTGAGGTGCCCGCCATGGGAGAGATCCATGCCCAGGATCGTGTCGCCCGGCTGCAGCAGCGCCAGAAACACGGCGAAATTGGCCTGGGCGCCACTGTGGGGCTGCACGTTGGCCCAGGCGGCCCCGAACAGCTGCCGGACCCGTTCGATCGCCAGCTCCTCAATCGCATCCACGTGCTCACAGCCGCCGTAGTAGCGCTTGTGGGGCAGACCTTCGGCGTATTTATTGGTGAGAACGGAGCCCTGGGCTTCCATCACCGCCCGGGAGGTGAAATTCTCACTGGCGATCAGCTCCAGGTGGGTCTGCTGACGCTCCAGCTCCTTGGCGATCAGGGCAGCGATGGCGGGATCGCCGCTGGCCAGAGGGGCGTCGATGAGGTCCACCATGGAAAGCCGCTGAACAGGTGGATCGATCGTAGGAAATGAGCCTGCCGGAGCCCGCCTGCCCGGGACTCCGACCGAGAATCCACAAAAAACGCCCCCTTTCGGGAGCGTGGAAGGACTCCTTGCGGAGTTTTATAAGGAGCGCGCCTGGAGAGATTCGAACTCCCGACCCTCTGATCCGTAGTCAGATGCTCTAATCCGCTGAGCTACAAGCGCGTGCGCCCCCACATTCTCACCGCACAGGGGGCCCTTCCGTCAACCTGCCCGCCCCGGGCCCGCCCGCTTCCGCCAGGCAAGGGCGGAGCGATCTAGGGTCCAGCAAGGCCCCGCCGCCCCTCCCCCGCGCTCCCGCCCATGCCGATCCGCTGGTACGGCCCCGCCAACCCCGAAGACCCCACCTATCGGCACTTCGAGCGCATCGTGAATCTGACGCTGCACGGAGCGGTGTTCGCGGCGGTGAACAGCGGCCTCTGGTTCCTGCAGGGAATGCGCCATCCCTGGCCCCAGCTGGGTCGACTCACCCTGGCGTGGACCGCCCTGCTGCTGATCCATGCCAGCGTGGTGGTCCTGCTGCGCCCCCGCACCACGATCGCCGCTGCTGCGGAGGCCCCCACCCCTTCCGACGCCCCGAACCAACCATGACCCTTTCCGCCCAGGCCCTGGAGGAACTCACCGGCGCCATCGCCGACCGCCTCTACGTGCAGGTGGCCAGTTGGAACCTTTATCTGGGCGATGCGGGCCTGGCCGAAACCCTGGCGATCGAATGCGCCGGCCGGCTGGACCAGGGAGCGGCGGTCTGTGCCCGCCAGGCCCTGGAAGCGGTGCAGGTGCCGATCGGAGGGGGCGCCACCCGATTGCCGCTGGCCCGCTTGGTGCCCGCCGGCCAGCTGCGCGACCTGGAGGAACTGCTGGAGCCCTTCTGCTGAGGCTCCCTGCGAATAGGGTGGCGCTCACCGCGCATCCCGGTCGTGCTGATCATTGAGGTCACCAACGCCCGCGACGTGGTGAGGCAACGCATCGGCCCGCTCGGCGGACGGCTGATCGGCAAGGTGGTGGATGCGGAGGCCCAGGTGGAGAAAGCGATCATCCAGGAACTGGAGACCGCCTTCCGGGAATTCGGCATCGAAGCCCGCATCTTTTCGGTGGACGGGCCCCAGATGCTGGGCCGCTCCCATCTGGAGATCCCGGTGCAGGTGCGGGAGGAGCGGGAGGTACGCCTCTCCTGAGGGGCCAGCGGGCCGAGCGAGCGGCCCTCAGCTCCGGCCCGGCAGTCGTCGGGCCAGCGAACCGAGCATCTGTCTGGCCTCCGGCACCCCCGCCAGGGAAGCCAGCAGGCCATAGAGACCCAGGCCCAGGGCGGCACTGAGGCCGGCCTGCAGCAGCAGCCCGATCAAGCCGCTCGGCCAGTTCACGCCTTCAGCCAGAACCCAGGCCACCACTCCGGCGAGCACCGCCGCCAGGGTGAGCATCAGGGTGTCGCGGCCCCAGGCCCCCAGGGGCAATCCCCCCATCCGGCGCGAAAGGATCAACAGCAGGCCCAGACAGGTGATCACGTTCACCGCGACGGTGGCCAGCACCAGCCCGGGCGCCCCGAAATTGAGGGCGGGCAGCTGCAGGCCCCAGGGGGTGGGTCCGCCCACCAGAAACCAGTCGAAGAAAGCGTTGAGGCCGATGCCTGCCATCGACCAGCGGAACGGGGTGTTGCCATCCCCCAGGGCATAGAACACCCGCACGAGCACATCGCGGGCGAGATACACCGGCATGCCGAGGCCGTAGGCCATCAGCAGGCCGCCCACCAGGGAGGCGGCACCCTGGTCGAAGGCACCCCGTTGGTAGATGAGGGCCACAATCGGCCCGGCCAGGCCCACCATCAGAGCCCCCAGCGGCAGCATGCTGGCGCTGGAGAGCATCAGGCCCTGGCGGATCCTTCCCACCAGTTCGGGCCGATCGGCGGGAGCCGTGAGCCGGGCGAAGGTGGGCAGCAGCGGCACCAGCAGGGCATTGGAGATCAGCCCCAGCGGGGTCTGCACCAGCAGGTTGGCGTAGCCCAGTCCCGCCGCCGCCCCGGCGATGCCGGAAGCGAAGAACAGATCCACGAACACATTGATCTGGAGCATGCCCGAGGAGAGGGTGGCGGGCGCCATCACCTTCAGCACCTCCTGCACCCCTGGATGACGCAGATCCCAGACCAGCTGAGGTTTGTGCAGTCCCTGGCGGGCCAGGGCCGGCAGCTGGATCAGCCACTGCAGGAAAGCCCCGAGGGTGGTGGTGCCGGCCAGCACGGCGCCGCCGATCCGCACGTTTTCGGGCAGGGTGATCGCCGCGCCCAGCTGCCACCACAGCAGACCGATGCCTGCGATCACGGCCACGCTGGAGAGCAGCGGGCTGACGGCCGGCAGCCAGAATTCATCGGCGGCATTGAGGGCGCCGAAGCCGAGGCCGATCAGGCCGGCCAGCAGGGCCATCGGAGCCATCCAGCGCAGCTGATCCACCGCCAGCTGGTGGCGGGTGGGATCCAGCTGGGGACCCACCAGGTCGATCAGCGGATCGGCGGCCACCACGAGCAGCAGGGTCACCCCCAGCAGGGCGACGCCGACGATCGTGTTGATGGCCGCCAGCACATGGGCGCCCTCCTCTCTGGGGCGGCGCGCCAGCACGCTCACCATGGCGCTGTGGAAAGGGCCGTTGATCCCCCCCAGGAGGATCAGCAGGAAGCCCGGCAGCACGTAGGCGTAGTTGTAGGCGTCGTAGGCGGCGCCCACCCCGAAGGCGGCGGCGATCACCTGCTGGCGGAACAGACCGGCCACCTTGCTGAGCGCCGTGGCCACGGCCACGATCAGGGCGATCCGACGCAACGATGGGGACATCCGGGCCGGGGCCGAGGCCCGTGCAGAACGCACGGCAGTATGGCCGCCTCCCCTCCCGCCACCCTTCGATGCCCGGCTCCGCCCCCGCTGCGCCATTGCTGGAACTGGGCCCGCTGCAGGAAGGGGTGCTGCTCCGGCGCTACAAGCGCTTTCTGGCCGATGTGGAGCTGGCGGACGGCGAGGTGGTGACGGCCCACTGCCCCAACACCGGGCCGATGACCGGCGTGCTCCATCCGGGAGGCCGGGTGCTGCTGCGCCACGATCCCTCCCCCAGCCGCAAGCTCGCCTGGACCTGGGAGCAGGCGGAGGTGAATGGCGCCGACGGCCGGCCGCTGTGGGTGGGGATCAACACGGCGCTGCCGAACCGGCTGGTGCGGCGCACGCTCGAAGCCGGCTGCCTGGAGGCAGTGCTGGGGCCGATCGGCTCGATCCGGGCCGAGGTGCCCTACGGCGAAGGCCGGCGCAGCCGCATCGACCTGCTGCTGACGCCCGCGGCCGGGGCGGCCGATCCGCGGCCGATCTATCTGGAGGTGAAGAACACCACCTGGACCGACGGCGACCTGGCCCTCTTCCCCGACACGGTGACCGAACGGGGCCAGAAACACCTCATCGAACTCACGGCCCTGCTGCCCGAGGCCAGGGCCGTGCTGGTGCCCTGCCTGAGCCGCGGCGATGTGACCCGTTTCGCCCCGGGCGACAGCGCCGATCCCCGTTACGGCGAACTGTTCCGCGCCGCCCTGGCGGCCGGCGTGGAGGTGCTGCCCTGCCGCTATCGATTCTCGGCCAGCGGCGTGGAGTGGCTGGGCCTGGCCGAAGTGCTGGAGCGCCAACCCGAGGATCAGGCCCCATAGAGTCGGCGGAGATCGACCGAGCCGCCGTGGATACCCGTGCCTTCAAGCGCTCCCTGCACCACTCGGAGCGCTACAACCGCCGCGGTTTCGGTCTGGGCGAGGAGGTGGCGGGAAGCCTTCAGACGGCGTACCAGAGCGACCTGATCGCCAGCCTGCGCGAAAACGGCCATGCGCTCGAGCAGGGGCGGCTGCAGGTGCGGCTGGCCGAGGCCTTCGGTTTCTGCTGGGGCGTGGAGCGGGCGGTGGCCATGGCCTACGAAACCCGTCGCCACTACCCCACCGAGCGGATCTGGATCACCAACGAGATCATCCACAACCCCTCGGTGAACGATCACCTGCGCGAGATGGATGTGCTGTTCATCCCGGTGGAAGGCGGCGTGAAGGACTTCTCCGAAGTCGCCGGCGGTGATGTGGTGATCCTGCCCGCCTTCGGCGCCACGGTGCAGGAAATGCAGCTGCTGAGCGAACGGGGCTGCCACATCGTGGACACCACCTGCCCCTGGGTCTCCAAGGTGTGGAACACCGTGGAGAAGCACAAGAAACACGCCTTCACCTCGATCATTCACGGCAAGGTGAAGCACGAGGAAACCCTCGCCACCAGCTCCTTCGCCGGCACCTATCTGGTGGTGCTCGACCTGGCCGAAGCCCAGATGGTGTGCGACTACATCCTCAACAGTGCCGAGGATGGCGATCCGATCAGGAAAGGGGAGGCGCGCGAAGCGTTCATGGCCCGCTTCGCCAAGGCCTGTTCCCCCGGGTTCGATCCGGACCGCGACCTGATGCGTCTCGGGGTGGCGAACCAGACCACCATGCTCAAGAGCGAAACCGAGGAGATCGGGCGGCTGTTCGAGCGCACGATGCTGCGGCGGTTCGGGCCGACGGAACTGAACGAACACTTCCTGGCCTTCAACACGATCTGCGATGCCACCCAGGAGCGCCAGGACGCGATGTTCGCCCTGGTGGATGAACCGCTCGATCTGATGGTGGTGATCGGCGGCTACAACTCCTCCAACACCACCCACCTCCAGGAAATCGCCGTGAGCCGCGGCATCCGTTCCTTCCACATCGACACGCCGGAGCGGATCGGACCGGGCAACAGGATCGAACACATGCCCCTGGGGGGCAGCCTCGAAACCGTGGAACCGTTCCTACCGGAAGGGCCGATCCGGGTGGGGATCACCTCCGGGGCCTCCACGCCGGACCGGGTGGTGGAGGACGTGATCCAGCGGCTGATCAGCCTGAGCGAGGGCTGATCAGCTTCAGCGAAACACGGCCGGCGAAAAGTGACCAGAGCCTGCCTTGCTGTCACAGTCGGAGCTCCTGAGCAAGCAGCCTGGCTTTAGATTCCCTAAAGACCTTCCGCACGCCTTTGCCGAGCGTGACCGGGCTTCCACCGACTTCCCCCCTCCGAGGAGCCCAACTCCGTGCCCCGCCTGGCCTCTCCAGCCCCTTCCCCCGCTTCCCCCGTCGTTCTGAGCCAGGACCTTCCTGAGATGCGCATCGACGCCGAGGAGAGCGAATCCAGCCTTGTCTCCCCGCTGCTGCGGCATGCGGAGGATTCCCGGGTCCGCCGCTATGGCAGCACCTTCGCCGACCTGATGGAGATGCGCGCCCCCTCGGCGGTGGTGGGCTCCTACCTCGACCGGCACGAGGGCTGGTTCCGCCGCTGCGCCGCGCCGATGAGCGTGGAGCCGCTGGAGGAAAACGGCTACGTGCTCACCCTGGGACGGTTCGGGAATTTCGGGTTTGAGGTGGAGCCCACGATCGGGCTGGAGCTTCTGCCCCAGGCGGCCGGGGTCTACCGGATCATCACCGTGCCCCTGCCGGCCACCGACCAGAACCTGCAGGGTCTCTACGACGTGGAGTTCAACGCCTCCCTGCGGCTCGACGAAGCCACCGGAGCGGAGGTCTCCCACGAGGACGTGGACCAGCTGATGGCCCATACCCTGGTGCGCTGGGATCTCGATCTGGCCGTGTGGATCCGTCTGCCATCGATGATCACGATGCTCCCCGATGGCCTCGTGCAGAGCAGCGGTGACCACCTGCTGCGTCAGATCGTGCGTCAGATCTCGCGCCGACTCACATGGAAGGTGCAGGAAGACTTCCATGCCAGCCATGGGATTCCCTGCCCGCCGAGGCGCCGGGCCCAGTTCTGAGTGGGGTTCGCCTGCCTCCAGCGGACGGCAGGTGAACCCAGCAAGCCCCTGCTGCTCAGTTGGTGAGGATCTTGTTGACGATCTGCATGCCGGTGACGGCCTGCCACAGGAACAGGGTCATCACGGTCATGTTGAGGCCCACATGCACCTTGCGGGCGATCAGATTGCCCTGCTGCATCAGCGGGGAAAGGGAAGCGGCGATGGCCACCAGCGAGGTCATGGCGATGCCCACCAGCAGGTGGGGACCCACGAACAATTTGCCGTTGTTGATGTAGGTGACGGTCATGCCGCCGAAGGTGCCGATCACCATCAGCGCCAGCAGCAGGCTGCCGAACTGGAAATGGCGGCGGGCGAACTGGCCCTTGATCAGGTCCTTGCGGGTTTCGGCATCTGCGGTACGGGTTTTCTTCGCCTTGATGCCCAGGAACATCGCATAGCCCGACAACCCGAGCAGCACCCACATCAGCAGCGGGTGGAGGAAGTTGAGGTTGTAGGCCAGGGGGCCAGGAAGCTCGATGGGCATCGGAGGGGACCGACGGCAGGCTCAGCGAAACTACAACTCGCCGCGGCCCCGGCGCTGTCCAGCGTCACTGGCTCAGTGGAGGAAATGGCGCCGGCCGGTGATCACCATCGCCAGCCCCAGCTCCCGGCAGGCCTCGATCGAATCGCCATCCCGGACGCTGCCGCCCGGATGGATCACGGCGCTGATGCCGTGGCTGGCGGCCAGCCGCACGGTGTCATCGAAGGGGAAGAAGCCATCGCTCGCCAGCACCGCCCCCCGGGCGGCCTCGCCGGCAGCCTGCAGGGCAAGCAGGGCCGCCCCCACCCGGTTCGTCTGGCCGGCGCCGATGCCCAGGCTCTGGCCATCGCGCGCCACCACGATCGCGTTGGAGCGCACATGGCGCACCACCTGCCAGGCGAACTGCAGATCCTCGCGTTCCCGGGCGCTGGGCTGGCGCTCGGAGGCCACCTGCCAGGAGTGGGGCTCGATCGGCTGGTCATCGAGCTGCTGCACCAGCACGCCGCCGAGCACCGAACGGAACTGCTGCCGCCCGGCCAGGGCAATGGCGGCAGGGGGGAGTTCGAGCAGCCTGAGGTTGGCCTTGGCCGCCAGCCGCTGGCGAGCCTCGGCGCTGAACGAGGGCGCCACCACACACTCCAGGAACAGCCCGGCGAGATGGTCGGCCGCGGCAGCGTCCACCACGCCGTTGAGGGCCACGATCCCGCCGAAGGCCGAGACCCGGTCGGCATCAAGGGCGCGCAGCAGGGCAGCGGGGAGATCGGTGCCGGTGGCCACGCCGCAGGGATTGGTGTGCTTGATCACCACAGCGGCCGGCTGGCGGGCCTCGGCCTCGCCGTAGCCGAATTCCCGCACGGTGGCGAGGGCCGCCTCCAGATCGATCAGGTTGTTGTAGCTGAGCTCCTTGCCCTGCAGCTGCCGGGCCCCGCCCCAGCCGGCCTCCGGTTCGCCGTACCAGGTGGCCGCCTGGTGGGGGTTCTCGCCGTAGCGCAGGGTCTGGCGGGCGGGCAGCGCCAGTTGCAGGGTCGAGGGGGCCTCGGGCTCGAGCCGGCTGGCCAGCCAGCTGCTGATGGCGGTGTCGTAGGCGGCGGTGTGGCGGAAGGCCGCCAGGGCCAGCTGCCGCCGCAGGTCCCCGTCCACCCGGCCGGCGGCCAGGGCCTCCAGAAACGGACCGTATTGCGCCGGATCGGTGAGCACCGCCACGTCGGCGTGGTTCTTGGCTGCGGCCCTCACCATGGCGGGACCACCGATGTCGATGTTCTCGACCGCCGTTTCCCAGAGCACCTCCGGATCGGCCACGGTCTGGCGGAAGGGATAGAGATTGACCACCACCACATCGATCGGGGCAATGCCCTGGGCCTCCAGATCGGCGCGATGGGCCGGATCGTCGCGGCGCGCCAGGATGCCGCCATGGATGCGGGGATGGAGGGTCTTGACCCGGCCCCCCAGGATTTCCGGGGCTCCCGTGTGCTCCGCCACCTTGGTGACGGGCACCCCTGCCGCGGCCAGGGCAGCGGCGGTGCCTCCACTGGAGATCAGCTCATATCCCTGATTCCGGAGCCCCTCGGCCAGGGGCACCAGGCCCTCTTTGTCGGAGACGCTGAGCAGAGCCGTGGGGGCCATGGCGGCAGGGAGACGCTTCAGGAGCCAACCTACGCAGCAGCTGTCCTGGCCCCATGAGCTTCTCCGCCGCCGCCTCGCCGGATCCCGTTGCACCGGATCCCCTTGCAGGGGACAGCTGCCTGCGGCTGGGACCGGCCGGTGCCGAACGCCGCCTGGTGCTGCTTCACGGCTGGGGCGCCGACGCCGATGACCTGCTCGACCTGGGAAGCGAACTGGTGGGGCCGGAGGTGAGTGTGGTGGCCCTGCGCGCTCCCCTGCCCCATCCCGGCGGCTTCGGGCGGCAGTGGTACGACCTCCAGCAACCGGAATGGCCCCAGCTGCCCGGAGCCCGCGATGCGCTGCTGCTGCGCTTCGGTGCCCTGGCCGACGAGATCCCGCTGGAGCAGACCGCCGTTCTGGGCTTCTCCCAGGGGGCGGCGATGGCCCTGGATGTGGCCACCGGCGGCGGCGGCGGCGGCCACAGCGGCCTGCCCCTGGCCGTCCTGATCGCCTGCAGCGGCTACCCCCACCCCGACTGGCAGCCCCAACCTCCCCGCACCTCGGTGCTGCTCACCCATGGCCAGCAGGACCCTGTGGTGCCCTACGCCGCCAGCGAGGCGATCGAGCGGCAACTGCGGGAGGTGGGGGGAACGGTGGAACGGATCGGCTTCAGCGGCGGCCACGGCATCGACCCCTCGCTGTTTCCGCTGATGCGCACGGCACTGGAGCAGGGGTGGTCGGGCCGGCGCTGATCGCTGGCGCGGCTCTCGGAGCCTGATCAGAGGCCCTGTGATCAGCCCATGAGAAAGGACCGGTGCGCCCCATCGGCGACCGGTCCATGGCTCAGGCCTTCCTTGCTTTCGGGCAGCAGATGATCAGTCGCGCTGAAGGAGGTTCAGACGAAGGCGTATTCGTACTCCTCCATTTCCTCCCAATCATCGGCGGCAAGCGATTCGAGCCCCTCGAACAGCACCTCTTCGCCGATGCGATCCACGATCACGCGCAGAGAGGGGAAGAGGAAATGGTTTTCTTCGGCGTACTGGGCACTGAACAGACCTTTCTCACCCCAGAAGAAGCGATCGGTGGTGTGCTCGTTGCGACGGACGTTGAGGATGGCCGGCGGCATCAGCTCGGACTCGGCGATGTAGCGACGGGCGGCGGTCACGGGTTTGTGGGAACCCGTTTCCAGATTGAAGGTGGGGACATGGGCCAGAACCCTCTGGCCGGCGAGCCGACGACGGCTGATCCGCTTGCGCTTCTTGGACATGGATGGACTCCCGAGCGGGAGACTGAGATGGGGTGAAGGAGGGGACGGCAGGCAACGAACCGTTCAGCGACGAACGCCGAACAGGACGGCACACCGGGGCTGACGACCGAAGGCCGCAGACCCACGCCCATACGTCTGTCGCCCCGAAGCAGCCGGACAACCTCCGGAAGAATCCGGAAGCCATCACGGAGGCAACGCCGGAACTCCGGAGAGCACCGGGACAGCGGAGGAACGCATCTGCCTCTGCTGTAGCCTCGACTGCAGGGAAAGTGCAACCTTGGCCGTCACCACCGTGACCTGCCGCCCACCTGGGACCGCGAGGTAGTGGTCGATACAAGAAGCTTAAGCCTTTTTTTCGGAATTCCGACAGCTCGTCGGAAACTCCAATCTTTCTCTCCAGAATCTTCCCCCCGATTCCGCCCTTGATTGCTGTCTCCGAGCGGTTTCGCGCCTTGCTTGGCTACCAGCTCAGCCAATTCGCGGATTGCCCGGAGGTGCGCTCGCTGGTGGTGTATGTGACGCACCAGAGCAGCTCCGGCCAGCCCAGCCTGGTTCCGGTCGGCCACTGGCCCGCCGATGGGCGCAGCCTGCCGGCTGCCGAGGCCGATGACCAGCTGCGGGTGCCGGCCGAGCAGAGACGCTGGCTGCCGCTGCGGGATCAGTCGGTACTGCTGGGTGCCCTGCAAGTGGAAACAGAGCTTTCCCCCTGGCCCGACCCCCTCGCCCAGCGCCTTCAGGCCGTGGCGCTCTGCCTCACCCAGGCCCTGCAGCTGGATCTGGAGCAGCAACGGCTGAGCCAGCGGCTCGAGAACCGCGAGGAGCAGCTGCGCCTGCTGGTGCACCAGCTGCGCAACCCCCTCACCGCCCTGCGCACCTTCGGCCAGCTGCTGCGCCGCCGACTCGAGCAGGACAGCGACAACCGCTCGCTCGTGGAGGGGCTGCTGGCCGAAGAACGCCAGCTCAACCGGTATGTGGATGCGATCAGCGACCTGGCCCGTCCGGATTCGCTGATCGCCCCCAGTGGGCGTCCGCGCCCGTTGCTGCTGCCGCCCCTGCTCAGTGGCCCGGAAGGCCAGCCCCTCCAGGATCTGCTGCTGCCGCTGCTGCAGCGGGCCTCCGCCACCGCCAGCCTGCAGGGACGTCCCTGGCAGGGGCCCGACACCCTGCCCGACTGGCGCGGCGACAGCGGAGCCGTGGCCGAGATCCTGGCCAACCTGCTGGAGAACGCCTTCCGCTACAGCCCCCAGGGCTGCCGGGTCGGCCTGCACAGCGCCCCCGGCCCCCGGGGGCTCCAGCTCACGGTGTGGGATGCCGGTACCCCGATCGCCCCCCTGGAACGGGAGGCGATCTTCGAGCAGGGCTTCCGGGGCAGCAGCAGCAGCCAGATGGCCGGCACCGGCCTGGGCCTGGCGCTGGCGAGGGATCTGGCCCGGGGCCTGGGCGGGGACCTCAGCCTCGTGATCCCGCCCGCTGCGGTGGCCAGCGACCTGCCCGCCCAGGGCAATGCCTTTCGGCTCAACCTGCCGCTCAGCCCACCGCTCAGCCCGCCGCCCCAGGCGCCCGGCAGCCGACCCAGACCAGCGCGCTGAGCAGCAGCGCCAGGGTCTCGCCCCACTCCACACAGGCGCCGTAGCTGTCGCCGCTATGGCCGCCGAGGCGGCGACCCAACCAGCGCGGCACCAGCAGGGCCGGCAGCAGGCCCGCCAGGGCTGCCCAGGGCCAGTGCAGGCTCCAGCCCAGGCCCAGCAGCAGCAGGGCCAGCAGCAGGGTCGGCCGCAGTTCCCGCGCCAGACCGGTGAAGTGGCGCCGATGGAACGCCGCCGTGCCGCCGGGACGGAGATAGGGGAACCGGGCCATCGCCAGCAGCGGCGCCAGCCGCCCCCAGCAGGCCGAAATCAGCAACAGCGGCGGGGCCGCACTGCCCAGGCAGGCCAGGGCCGCGGCCCGCAGCAGCAGCAGCAGAGCCAGGGCCTGGGCGCCGCTGGCACCCACCCGGCTGTCGTCCATCGCCTCCAGCAGCCGATCCCCGGCCGCCAGCCCGTCGGCGGTGTCCATCGCCCCATCCATGTGCAGGCCGCCGGTGAGCCACAGACCGGCCGCCAGCACCAACGCCACCTGGGCCAGCAGCGGCACCCTGCCCTCCAGTCCCCCCCAGAGCAGGGCCTGGAGGCCACCGAGCACGGCCCCAATCCACGGGGCGAAGCGGGCGATCCGCTCGAAGCGGGGCTGGATCCACGGCCAGGCGGGCAGCACCGAATAGAAGATCCAGGCACCGGCCAGATCCCTCAGCCAGCCAGGGGCTGCCGGCCACCACGAAGAAGCACCGGGACGGGCCATGCGTAGTTTCAGAACCGACCGGGCGCGCCATCACCTTGGCATTCGACTTCCGTTTCGAGATCGGCGCCCGCTGCGGCACCAGCCTCGCCCGCTGCGGCAGCTTCCACACGCCCCATGGAACGGTGTCGACCCCGCGCTTCATGCCGGTGGGCACCGCGGCCACCGTCAAGGGCATCAGCACGCCCCAGCTGGCCGAGACCGGTGCCTGCATGGTGCTCGCCAACACCTATCACCTGCATCTGCAGCCGGGGGAACAGGTGGTGGCGGAGGCCGGCGGCCTGCACCGGTTCATGGGCTGGAGTGGCCCGATGCTCACCGATTCGGGCGGCTTCCAGGTGTTCAGCCTCGGGGACCTCAACCGGATCGATGACCACGGCGTGGTGTTCCGCTCCCCCCGCGACGGGACCCGGATCGAGCTCACCCCCGAACGCTCGATGGAGATCCAGATGGCCCTGGGGGCCGATGTGGCCATGGCCTTCGACCAGTGCCCGCCCTATCCCGCCAGCGAAGCCGATGTGGACGCGGCCTGCCGGCGCACCCACAGCTGGCTGGAGCGCTGCGTATGCACCCACAGCCGCTCCGACCAGGCCCTGTTCGGGATCGTGCAGGGGGGATGTTTCCCGCGGCTGCGCCAGGAATCCGCCCGGGTGGTCGCCTCGATGGACCTGCCCGGCATCGCGGTGGGCGGCGTCAGCGTGGGAGAGCCGGTGGAGGAGATGCACCGGATCGTGCGGCAGGTGGGCCCGCTGCTGCCGGAGCAGAAACCCCACTACCTGATGGGCGTGGGCAGCCTGCGGGAAATGGCGGTGGCGGTGGCCCACGGCTTCGACCTGTTCGACTGTGTGCTGCCGACCCGCCTGGGCCGCCACGGCACGGCCCTGGTGGGGGGGGAACGCTGGAACCTGCGCAATGCCCGCTTCCGCCACGACCACACGCCCCTCGATGGGCGCTGCCCCTGCCTGGCCTGTCGCCAGCACAGCCGCGCCTATCTGCACCACCTGATCCGCAGCGGCGAGATGCTCGGGCGCACCCTGCTGAGCCTCCACAACCTCACCACCCTGCTGCGGTTCACCGATGCCATGGGGCAGGCCATCCGGGAGGGTTGTTTTGCAGAGGAGTTCGCTCCCTGGCAGCCGGATTCCGCGGCGGCCCACACGTGGTAGGTTCCAGCCACCGCAAGGGTCTGGCCCCAGGATCTCCTCCGCGACCTATCCCGCGCTGCTCACGCCCTTCCTCGCCTGTCCACGATGGCTCCTTCGCTGCTGCTGTCCGCGCTTCACGCCATGCCCCTCGCCCAGCTGCCGGAGGCCTACCAGGCTTTCGGACCCCTGGTGGACATTCTGCCGATCATCCCCCTCTTCTTCCTGCTGCTGGCCTTCGTGTGGCAGGCCTCGGTGGGCTTCCGCTGAGCGGCACCAGGCCTTCCAGGCCAGGCTCCCCCACCAGGCAAGTCAGCCCGGATCCCGCTCCCGCAGCACCTGCCAGGCGAAGTCCGGCAGGGCCAGCATCCGCCGCCAGCGGGTGGGTTCCTTGATCAGCCGATACAACCATTCGATCTGCAGGGCGCTCATCCAATCGGGCGCCCTTTTTTTGACGCCCGCCCAGACATCGAAGCTGCCGCCCACGCCCATCCAGAGGCCGGTGCGCGGCCGGGGAAGGTCCTGAATCCACAGTTCCTGGCGGGGCACACCGAGCGCCACCAGCACCAGGTCGGGCCGGGCTGCCAGCAGCTGGCTCTCGAGCCCAGGCCAGGCCTCAGCCGGTTGGTAGCCATGGGCGCTGAACACCAGATTGAGCCCGGGCAGGTCCTGGGCAAGCCGCAGCCGCAACCGCTCCATCACCTCCGGACTGGCCCCCACCAGGGCGACGCGCCAGCCGATGGCGGCCCCGTGCTCCAGCAGCCAGCGGGCCAGTTCGATCCCTGGACTGCGGCGCACCCGATAGCCCTGGCGCCCCAGGGCCCACACCACGCCGGCGCCATCCGGGATCACCAGATCGGCCGCCGCGATCGCCGCACCGAGGGCTGGATTGGCCCGCGCCGCCATCGTCATCTCGGCATTGAGGGTCACCACCTGGGCATCCCCCCGACGCTGGAGGTCGAGCGCGGTGGCGCGCACATCACAGACGTCTACGGGCACCCCTAACACACGCGTGCGTACCGGAGCCGTCACCATTGCTGCCATGGGGGGGAGGGGCTGCGGGAGAGAATCTATGGCTCGACTCGCGCCGGTTTCGCACCCCGTGGTGCCGGACCGTCTGGATTCTCAACGGCAGGACCAACGATGATGACAAGAGGTTCCTCCCCAGGCAACGCCAGCGCCAGTACCGCCCCTCCATCCGCCCTCCCCTTCCCCATCCCCAACCCCATCCCTCCCACCGGAACCGCCGGGCCCTCCAGCGGCAGGCTCCCCCCCCTGGCCGATGAGAACGCCCTGCTGACCCTGCTCGAACTGGACCGCCAGATCGAGCAGGTGGTGCTCAACCGCCAGCACCCCGTGAGTGGCCTGCTGCCGGCCAGCACCGCCAACACCGTGCATGGCAATTACGGCGATGCCTGGGTGCGCGATTGCGTCTATTCGATCCAGTGCGTCTGGGGTCTTGCCCTGGCCCATCGACGCGTGCAGGGCCCCTGCCGCCGGGCCTTCGAGCTGGAACAGCGGGTGCTGCAGCTGATGCGGGGGCTGATGAACGCCATGCTGCGCCAGTCGGCGAAGGTGGAGCGTTTCAAGCACAGCCTGGCGCCGCTCGATGCGATCCACGCCAAGTTCGACACCGCCAGCGGCGACCCCGTGGTGCCCGACGACGGCTGGGGGCACCTGCAGCTGGATGCCACCGGCCTGTTCCTGCTGCAGCTGGCCCAGCTGACCCGCTCGGGGCTGGTGATCGTGCAGACCCACCACGAACGCGACTTCGTTCAGAACCTGGTGTATTACGTGGCCCGGGCCTACCGGGTGGCCGATTACGGCATCTGGGAGCGGGGTGACAAGGGCAACCACGGCCTGCCCGAGCGCAATGCCAGCTCGATCGGCCTGGTGAAGGCGGCCCTCGAAGCCCTCGCAGGGCTCGACCTCTACGGGCCCCATGGCGACGGCAGCTGCTGCCTCACCGTTCCCCACGACGCGATCGTGCGCTTGCGCCGGGCGCTCACGGGGCTGCTGCCGAGGGAATCCTCCAGCAAGGAGGTGGACAGCGCCTGCCTCTCGGTGATCGGCTACCCCGCCTGGGCCGTGGAAGACCCGCGCCTGGTGGAACGCACGCGCCAGAAGATCCGCCACGAACTCGGCGGCGCCCACGGCTACAAGCGCTTCCGCCGCGACGGCCACCAGACCCTGGTGGAAGACGTGACCCGGCTGCACTACGAACGGGAGGAACTGGCCCAGTTCGAGCACATCGAATGTGAATGGCCCCTGTTCCTCGCCTACGAGCTGATCACCGCCTGCTGCGAGGAACGCTGGGACGAGGCGATGCGCTGGCGGCAGCGGCTGGCGGAACTGAGCGTGGCGGTGGAGGGCGTGCCGCTGTTGCCGGAGCTGTACCTGGTGCCGGAGGCCCAGATCACCGCCGAACGCCGCAACCCGGGCAGCCAGCTCCGGGTGCCGAACGAAAACGTGCCGCTCCTCTGGACCCAGAGCCTCACCTGGCTCTCGGACCTGCTGCTGCACGGACTGATCACCGCCGAGGACCTCGACCCCTGCCAGCGGCGCCTGGCCGCGCCCCTGGGTGCCGAAGAGGTGCTGGTGGCCCTGGCGCCCGCCGATGCCTCGGTGGCGACAGCGCTGCAGGCAGCGGGTCTGCCGGTGGGAACAGGGAACCCTGCGGCGGACGAGGCCGACGCGGCGGCGGCAGGGCCGCGGGTGGCCAGCTCCCGGGAACTGGCCCAGCGGATGGCCACCGTGGGAGCCAACTCCCGGCTCGGGCTCTCAGGCCATCCACCGGTGCGGATGGAAACGATGGCCACGGCCCGCCTCTACCGCCATGGCGAAGACCGGATCGCCTTCCTGCCGGCGGCCCTTGAGGAGGACACCTTCTACCTGGCCGATGATCCGCAGCAACTGGTGGATGCCGTGGCCGGCGAGGTGCGCCTGCTGCAGCGCCACTGGCGTGGCGCCGGCTCGCCCCTGCTGCTGATCCCGATCACGGCCGCCGCCTTCCACCGCGATCCCGAGGCCTTCCTGGAACTGGGTCGTCAGCTGCAGAGCGGTCTGCTCGAGGCGGTGCCGGTGCAGCTGGCGCCCCTGCAGGAGCTGATGAGCCAGGCCAGCTGGGTGGACCTGCCGCCCCAGGCCGTGGCGGCCTGCGATCTGGGGCCGAGCCAGCAGACGCTGCTGCCGGCGGCCACCAGCCAGCAGCCGCTCACCGCCCGCCAGGAGCAGGAACTGGAGGACATCCCGGTAGGCAGCCTGGCCGAGCGGCTGTGGCACAGCCACTCGCTGGAGGAGCAGGCGGAGGTGCTGGAACTGCTGGGTCGACGCCTCGGCCCCCACGCGCGGCTGCAGGGGCCGATGACAGGCACGCCGGTGCAGCTGATGAGCCTGCTGCAGGAGGTGTACAAGCGGGGCCTGGCCGAAGCCGACTGGAACGTGGTGCGCCGGGCGGCCGGCGCCATGGGTCTGGTGCATCCCCAGCTCGAGGATGCCCTCACCGACCTGCTGGTGCGCCAGAAACAGGTGGTGGTGGGTCGCAACTACACCAACGACTCGCTGATCACCCAACCGCTGGGCAGCCGCACGATCGCCGCCAGCATCCGCCGCTTCAGCGGCGAGGACGGGCGCGAATGGATGCTGCAGCAGGAACTGCTGCTGGCGCTCGACGGCCTGGCCCGGCTGGAGCCGAATCTGCTCAGCGGCAGCCTCACGCTCCAGCTCGGCCAGTTGCTGCTGCTGCTCACGGGCGAACTGGCGGCCGAAACGAACCTCAGCCCCAGTGACGCCTTCGAGACCCTCTGCGGCCTCCCCCCCCACGCGATCCGGCGGCGGCTGCGGGCGGTGCTCGCCGACGTGGAACATGCCCGGGCCGCCCTGCAACGCAAGGAACAGCTGCATCTGCGCGGCCGGGTGCGCTGGCAGGCCCCCGATCCGCTGGCGGAACTGCCGAAGGGCGGCTGCTGGCTGCAGCACCGCATGCGCCTCGGGGCCCTGGGACGGGTGCCCCGCGATTTCTATCCCGGCATCTGGGACCTGCTGCACCACTGCCGGGGTCTGGTGATCGGCGACAAGCTGGAGCGACGCAACCGGCTGGAGAGCGCACCGCTGCTGAGCGAGAAGACGCCGGGCGAGCGCAATTTCGCCGCCATGGTGGAACATCTGCTCAGCAAGATCGAAGCCTCGGAATACCGGCAGCTCTGCACCGAGACCCTGCTCACCCTGGTGGCGTTCGTGGGCGAGAACCCCCAGGTGCAGTTCGATGACGACCTCGCCCTCGACGTGGTGATCGGCCACGCGGTGAGGGTGGGCTGGCAG